>JACUTQ010000123.1 GCA_014859725.1 Methanosarcinales archaeon
TTTTTGAAGATCAGGTCTTCTGTGGCAATTTTATCTTCAGTTTTATGGAATTTTGTCTTAAGAATAGCAAAATCGATCCTAATGAATACCATATTAAGGTTTTGTGCAGCAGTTTGATCATAACAGGATGCCTGACAACATCAATTATCTTCTCTTTATTGACATTAATATCATTCACAAAGGTAATTTCACCAGGTTTGTATGCTGAAAGGATACATTCTTTGATCTCACTGTCTTTCAGCTCTGGCAGGTCGATCCGAGTGGGAAAATATTTTCCAATATTGACAGTTCCCTCCAGATAATTCCATAAGAACAGGTTCCATGCTGTAATGAAGAGATGATCGTTGCTGGCTGAAATACCATTTAAAAATGCTTCCAGTATACCAAATCCACCGATCTTTCGCAAATAAAGAAAGTGACAATCATCGATCATCACGATCTTATTTAATGAAGCTGTTGTTAGCTTGCCTTTGTTGTAAATGATTGATGAAACTGCAAGCCTTGAAATTAAATGTGATGCTCTTCTCCAGCCTCTATACTTTCCCTGTTGAGTATCGAAATTTTATCGCAGTGGGTTTTTTAGGTTCCTTTACGACCATGTCCACCTTTTCCTACGAAACTGTGTGGCCATGATCATGACTGTATAGATTATACAGAAGCACGAGTGGTTCCATTCAATATTTTTTTCAGGAACGCTCCCGTATAGGATCCGCTAACACCAGCCACTTCTTCAGGCATTCCTTTTGCTATCACAGTACCGCCCCTGTCTCCTCCTTCCGGCCCCAGGTCGATGATATAATCTGCGGTCTTAATCACATCCAGGTTGTGTTCTATCACAACAACAGTATTTCCTGCGTCTATCAGCCTGTTCAAAACAGAGAGCAATTTCTTCACATCATCAAAATGAAGTCCTGTGGTGGGTTCGTCAAGAATGTACAGGGTCTTTCCTGTGCTTCTGCGGCTCAGTTCTGCTGAGAGTTTGATCCTCTGGGCTTCGCCGCCGCTTAATGTCGTGGCAGGCTGTCCCAGTTTGATATACCCCAGACCCACATCAAAAATGGTCTGCAGTTTGTTCTTTATCTTTGGAATATGCTGGAAGAACTCAAGAGCTTCCTCCAGGGTCATGTCAAGCACATCAGCTATATTCTTCCCCTTGTACATTATCTCCAGGGTCTCGTTGTTATATCGGCTGCCGTGACATACCTCGCACTGAACATACACATCAGGTAAAAAATGCATCTCTATAGTAATGATACCGTCTCCCTGGCAGGCTTCACACCGTCCGCCACGTACATTAAAACTGAACCTGCCAGGTTTGTATCCACGCACTTTTGATTCAGGTGTGATGGAATACAGTTCTCTGATGGGAGTGAATACATTTGTATAGGTGGCAGGATTGGACCTTGGTGTCCTGCCGATAGGACTCTGGTCAATGGTTATTACCTTGTCGACCTGCCTGATACCTTCAATAGCATCATGTTTTCCTGGCCGTTCACGGGCCCGGTGCAGCTTCTGTGCCAGAGCCTTGTTCAGTATCTCATTGACCAGCGTACTCTTTCCAGAGCCTGAAACGCCTGTCACGCAGGTGAACACACCCAAAGGAAAATCCACATCGATCTGCTTCAGGTTATGCTCGGCAGCTCCTTTTACCGTAAGCTGACCCCGGGGTATTCTCCGCCTGGAAGGTACGTCTATCTTCATCTTCCCTGCAAGATATTGTCCTGTCAATGACTTTTTATGGCGTATTACCATTGATGGGGTGCCTGCAACCACTACCTCACCACCATGGACACCAGCACCCGGCCCAATATCAACGATATAATCTGCCGCCAGCATGGTATCCTGGTCATGCTCGACCACAATGATGGTATTTCCCAGGTCCCTCAGCTGCTTCAGCATCTTAATTAGCCGGTCATTGTCCCTGTGATGGAGACCAATACTTGGTTCGTCCAGTATATACAGTACTCCTACAAGGCTGGAGCCGATCTGGGTGGCCAGGCGTATACGCTGCGCCTCCCCGCCGGATAAGGTTCCTGCAGCCCTGTCAAGGGTAAGGTAATCAAGTCCCACATCTATTAAAAATCCCAGCCTGGCATTGATCTCTTTCAGTATGCGCCTGCCTATCAGATAATCCCGTTCGGAAAGCTCCAGATTGTTAAAAAAATCATGTGCATCATTTACAGACATGGCCGAGATGGAATCAATTCCCGTATCATGTACCGTTACTGCAAGGCTGTAGGGTTTCAATCGCTTTCCATGGCACTCCTGGCAGGGCGCTGTGCTCATATACTGCTGAATCTTATCACGCATCTCTTCGCTGGTAGATTCCCTGTACCTTCGCTGCAGATTTGGGATCACTCCCTCGTACCTATTGTGATGCTCCCATACCCCTGGCCTGTCCCTGGGTACATACCTGAACCTGATACGCTCATCAGAACCGTACAATATAATATCCCTGTGCTTCGGGCTCAACTGCTCAAAGGGGGTATTGACCGAAAAGTTATACGTATCTGCCACAGCTTTCAGGGTCTGCATGTGATAGCCGTGGGGAGATTTGCCCCAGGGATCAACGGCCCCCTCCATAATGGACTGCGTTGGGTCAGGTATGACCAGTTCAGGATCAAATTCCATGGTGCTGCCCAGGCCCTGGCAGCGGGGACACGCGCCCCTGGGATTGTTGAACGAGAACATGGCCGGTTCCAATGCTTCAAAACTTAGGTTGCAGTGGGCACAGGAGAGATGTTCGCTGAACAGCATGTCTTTGCCGTCATCAACCACCTGTACCATCACCACGCCACCGCCGACATGTAATGCGGTCTCAACGGAGTCTGCTAACCTCTCACGTATGCCGGTCTTTATTACCAGCCGGTCGATCACAACTTCAATATTATGTTTCTGATACCTTCCCAGCTGGATGTCATCTTCAAGGTCGAAGATCTCCCCATCCACCCTGGCCCGGCTGTATCCTTCCCGCTTCAGGTCTTCGAATAACTGGCGGTATTCACCTTTTCGATCCTGTACAATTGGTGCCAGGACATGGATCCTGGTGCCTTCTGGGAGTTCAAGAACGTTATCCACGATCTGGTCCAGGGTCTGGGGGGCGATCTCCCTGTCGCATTCCGGGCAGTGCGGAACACCGATCCTGGCATATAACAGCCTAAGGTAGTCATATATCTCGGTAACCGTACCCACAGTTGACCGCGGGTTCTTGCTGGTGGTCTTCTGCTCTATGGAAATGGCAGGGGATAATCCTTCGATATAATCCACATCAGGTTTGTCCATCTGACCCAGGAACTGGCGGGCATAGGCAGACAAAGACTCCACATACCGGCGCTGGCCCTCAGCATATATGGTGTCAAAGGCCAGTGATGACTTACCACTGCCGCTCAATCCTGTAATAACGATGAATTTATCCCTGGGCAGGGTCACATCAATGTTTTTCAGGTTGTGAACCCTTGCACCTTTTATAATAATCTCTTCTTTAGCCATTTGGAGCTCAAATTTAACTTACACAAGATAAATCCTTTTAGCAGGAAATTCCAAATTTTACATAGACAGCAGATAATTATATTGCTGAATAGCAATATAACACATCATGGTAATTAAATATGGGTTATGTATGCATATTCCTCGTAGGAAAGCGCTGTACGGCAACTGCAAGCCATTATTTCCCTGATGAGAATCATATTAATAAATATTGCCACAGTACCAATGCATGTAATTGCCCCACAATGGTGGCCCAGGTTACAGGAACTGGTATTTTCATAGAAGGCTGGTAGAGGAGACCATATCCATTTCTTCCAATTTTGTTTTAAATCCTTTTATTTTATCCCTCAAATCAGCAGCTTTTTCAAATTCAAGTTGTTTTGCTGCAGCATGCATCTTTGCTTCAAGATCGATAATAATATTCAGGATCTCTTCCCGGGGTATTTCGTCAAATATCTCTCCCCCTTCTTCGGCTTTGGGGACCAGGTCTCCCCTTACAGCTTTAGTAATAGATCGAGGCGTCATTTGATGTTGTCGATTATACTCTGTCTGAATACGGCGCCGCCTGTTGGTCTCGTCAACTGCTCTGCTGATCGAACCTGTGATCGTGTCAGCATATAATATCACCCTGCCCTCAATGTTACGGCTGGCACGGCCTATGGTCTGTATCAAAGAGCGTTCCGATCGTAAGAATCCTTCCTTATCAGCGTCCAGAATGGCGACCAGAGCCACCTCTGGCAGGTCCAGACCCTCCCTTAACAGGTTTATACCCACAAGGACATCAAATTCACCCAGACGCAATGACCGTATGATCTCTACCCTCTCCAGAGTATCGATATCAGAATGCATGTACCTCCCCTTGATATCAAGCTCAAGGAGATATTCGCTCAAATCCTCTGCCATTCGTTTGGTAAGGGTGGTTACCAAAATGCGGCTACCTTTATCCACCATACGCCTGATCTCAGCTACCAGGTCGTCCACCTGTCCTTCAACAGGGCGGATCACCACTTCAGGGTCTACCAGACCGGTGGGCCGTATGATCTGCTCAACTATCCTGCTGCTGCGTTCAAGTTCAAAATCCCCGGGCGTTGCTGAGACATAAATGATCTGATTGATCCTTGTGAAGAACTCATCAATACGCAAAGGTCTGTTGTCATATGCACTGGGCAGTCTGAATCCGTTGGATACCAGTGCGTCCTTTCGTGCCCTGTCCCCGTTATGCATCCCCTTTATCTGGGGGAGCATTACGTGGCTTTCATCTGTGACTACAATATAATCTTCCGGAAAGAAGTCCAGTAAGGTAAAGGGCGGCTCACCAGCGGCCCGTTTTTCCATATGACGGCTGTAGTTCTCTATACCCTTGCAGTATCCGATTTCCCGCATCATCTCGATATCGAACTTTGTGCGCTGTTCAAGGCGCTGGGCCTCCAGCAGTTTTCCCTGGGACCGAAAGTTCTCCACCTCCACCTCCAGTTCCTTTTTTATGGATGAGATGGCATTTTCAACAGTCTCGATCGGCATGACATAGTGCCTGGCCGGATATATGGCCGCCTTTTCAAGATCATGCAAGGTATGCCCGGTCAGGGGATCGAACTCGCTGATACGTTCCACTTCCTCCCCGAACAGCTCTATCCGCACACCGAGATTGGACATAGCAGGGAAGACTTCCACAGTATCTCCTCGTACCCGGAACGCGCCCTGGGTAAAATCCACGTCATTTCGCTCATACTGTATATCTACCAGCCTGCCCTGTATTTCTTTGCGTTCGATCTGTTGTCCCAGCTCGATCATCAGGGTCATTTCGCGCCACTCCTTTGGGCTGCCCAGGCCGTAGATGCAGGAAACACTGGCAACCACTATCACATCCCTTCGTTCCATAAGTGAACGGGTGGTTGACAGCCTTAATCTGTCGATCTCATCGTTGATGTGGGAATCCTTCTCTATGTAGGTATCTGTTGCAGGAATATATGCCTCAGGCTGGTAATAATCATAATACGATACAAAATATTCCACCGCATTATTGGGAAAGAATTCTTTGAACTCGGAATACAACTGTGCTGCCAGGGTTTTGTTATGGGCGATGACCAGTGCGGGACGCTGGATTTGCTCTATTAATTTGGCGATGGTGAAGGTCTTTCCTGACCCGGTGACACCCAAAAGGGTCTGTTCACGCTCATTTGCCTGGATGCCCTGGGTTAAGACCTCGATGGCCGGTCCCTGGTCTCCTGCGGGTTGGAAGTCTGATATTACCTTGAATGGCGGCATTACTAAGATGTATACACTGGAAGGATATTAAAAAGTAGGTCACACATCTTGCCTCTTTTTTGCAGCAAAATTTTATATATTCAAAGAACATATAAGAGGATTAAGATTAGAAACTGTTCTGAGTGAGGCATTTTCAGAAGTAAGTGTATAAGTATTTCTGCGATTTAGTTTCTCAGATCGTTGATGATCGTAACGTAAGGAAGTGTAATATTGTTTAGAAATCAGGAATCAAGTGCTCCGGTAGATGTCGGAGAGAGCTATGATGTGTCCATCGAAGATGTTGCAAGAGAAGGCGATGGTATTGCCAGAGTTGAAGGATTTGTAATCTTCGTACCAGATACAAAAGTAGGCGATGAAGTAACGATAAAAGTTAGTAAAGTGATGCGAAAATTCGCATTTGCAGAAAAAGTATAATAAACTTTTTTAAGAATAGATAATTTGACTTTTTTAGATAATTGATAAAATTTCATAGAGGAATAATAAATGGATCAAAGAGATAATAGGGGCGGCTTTGGAGCACCTCGCGAAATGCATTCAGCTAAATGCTCTGATTGCGGTCAGGAAACTGAAGTACCTTTTGTACCTGACCCAGACAGACCCGTGTATTGCAGGGAATGCCTGCCAAACCACAGACAAAAAAGATTTTAATTGGTAAATAATTAATTTTTTTAATTTTTACCAAAATAAACATCTTTTAATTCAAAGTAAGTGAGGTTAAAATAGATTTTTTCAATTATAACCTGCACTTATGATTTTTCATTATTCTACTTAACCATTAATTGAAAATATAAAAGAAATATCAATTTTCCTGGTATTTACTCTACTATGGTTGAAGATCTGGAAGTTACACTTATTAAAAAACTGGAATACAAGTGTATCGATTGCACATGCGGTGTAGCTGTGATGCCAAGTGATCCCACTCCAGAAGTGACTGAAGCAATAAAAAAAATTGCCAGAAAATTCGGTGCCAGGTTTAGAATTCTGGATACAACTGTCCAGCCTGATGTGGTATTAAAGTATCATATCAGGAAACTGCCTTCTGTTGTAATTGATGAGAAAGCATATCCAGCTGACGTTGAGGTTGTGAATAAAGTCCTCACTGAGATTGTCGGATAAGCTAAAATATGTATTTTTATTGAAAATTATAGAAATATCTGAATATTTATGACAAT
>JACUTQ010000124.1 GCA_014859725.1 Methanosarcinales archaeon
CGAATTATTTGAGAATGGATACTGTGCCCGAGTAAAAACTGGTCCCAATAATTTTCCAAACAAACGCAGATATTTAGTAGATTAAATACCTCTAATTCTTATCAACTGCAAGAAAAGATGGGGTGTGTAAGATAAAACCATTCTCACCATTTCCCGTTTTCTCAACACCCTGGTCAGATAAACATGAAGAAAAATCAGGAGACAGCCGAATTATTATACCACATTGCCGAGCTGCTCGAGCTGAAAGGAGAAAATACCTTCAAGATCAGAGCGTACAACAAAGCAGCCCGCGCTGTGGAAAGCCTGAGCACTGACATCCAGGAGATCTATGCAGCAGAAGAACTGGAATCAATAACTGGTGTGGGTTCGGCCATTGCAGAGAAGATCGGGGAATATCTGAAGAACGGACGACTGGGATACTATGATGACCTCTTCAAAGAGATTCCCGCCGGATTGAGTGAGATGTTGAAGATACCCGGCCTGGGACCCAAGACTGTCCAGCTTGTGTATCAGAAGCTGAGCATAACAGATCTCAATACCCTTGAACAGGCCGCACGGTCCCATAGGCTACGCAGGCTGCCGGGTTTTGGTCAGACCAAAGAGAAGAACATCATAAAAGCCATTGAGCGGTACCGCCAGCGAAGCGGCAGGATACCCTTTGGAAAGGCATACGGGCTGGTGGATGAGATATTCCAGTTCATGGATCATTATGTTAAGACCGGCACCATAGTCCCGGCTGGGAGTCTGCGGCGGGGCAGGGATACGGTCGGCGATATCGATCTCCTGGCTATCCATGACAATCCGGTTCAGCTTATCAACGCCTTTGTGGGTATGCCCATAGTGGGACAGGTACTGGGGAAAGGGAAGACCAAGGTCACCATTGTCACAAAGGATGCAGTGCAGGTGGATCTGAGGATTCTGGAAGCAAGGTCATACGGCACATCACTGCAGTATTTTACCGGTTCCAAGGAACATAATGTGAAACTGCGAAGCATTGCCCTTAAACAGGGTCTCAGTCTCAGTGAATACGCACTGGAAGATGTGGGAAATGGGGAAAAGATCTATTGCGATAATGAAAACGAGGTCTATCAACACCTGGGTCTCCCGTACATCCCGCCCGAGCTGAGAGAGGATGCGGGAGAGATCGAAGCTGCCCTGGCGGGATCGCTGCCCCGGCTTATCACACTGCAGGATATCAAGGGAGATCTGCATGTCCATTCGGACTGGAGTGACGGCGTTGGTTCCATCGAGACCCTGGCCGATGCTGCACAACAACGGGGATATCGTTACCTGGGTATCACTGACCATTCACGGTCCCTGGGTATTGCCAGGGGGCTGGCAGAGGATAAACTGCGGGAGCAGATCCAGGAGATCAGCGCATTGAACGACGAACTTGAAAATTTCAACATATTGTCCGGTACTGAAGTGGATATCAAGGCAGATGGGTCCATCGATCTGCCAGATAGCGTGCTGGAAATGTGTGATGTTGTGGTAGCAGCCGTACATTCGGCACACCAGCAGGATGAACGCACCATGACCGGGCGCATCATAAAAGGCATGGAGAATCCCAACGTGGACATACTGGCCCATCCATCAGGCCGGTTGATCGGGGAACGGGAACCTTACGCTGTGAACATGACCGCCGTGCTGGAAGCGGCTGAACGGATCGGGACCGCACTGGAGATCAATGCCCATCCCAGCAGACTGGACCTGGCAGATGTGTACGTGCGAAAGGCCAAAGAGCTGGGGGTCAGGGTTGCCATTGGTACGGACGCACATTCCAGTAGCGGGCTGAACATGATGCGTTTCGGGGTAATGGTAGCACGGCGGGGCTGGCTTGAGAAAGAAGATGTGATAAATACACGGGAAGCAGATTCATTACCATTCAAACCATGACGGGCAGGAAAGAAGATATTAAGCAGCTGATTGAGACGTGGGGCTGCTCTGGTAAAATATCGAAGTTCAGGAAAGAAACGCAGATCATGAATTGTCGTCCCATATACTAACAGAAAACATAAAAATCATCACATTCTTTCATGAGGTTCACCTACATCCTTTGCAGTCTTGATATCCCGCGGCTTACCTTGAGTCTTAACTTATCAGGAACTGATTCCATCAGTTCGGGTTTGAGGTATACGGCCTGTACCAATGGATGAACCGCTCTCTCATAACTACCCTTATGGCAATAGACCATTCCCATACCGTAATTTGCTTCGACACATTCGGGATCTACCTCGATGGCTGCTTCAAACTCTGTGATCGCATCCTCATATCTGCCTGAATCTTTATACACATTCCCCATATTAATATGGGCCACAGCATAATTCGGATCAAGCTTTAAGGAAGACTGGAATTCTGTGATTGCCGCTTCATTGTTCTTTTGTTCAAGATAGATATTTCCCAGGCTGTTGTGGGCAGGAGCGTAATTGGGATTAAGCCGAATTGCTTGATCAATTTCCTTTATTGCTTCATCAATTCTGCCCTGGCTGGCAAAGATATTACCCAGGTTGTAATGGGCCTGTACATTATCCGGATTTGACTGTATAGTCTCCTGCAGTGCCTGAATTGCTTCATCATTTTTACACATATGATAATAGGTGACAGCAGTATTATTGATCACGTCGATATACCCCGGATCAAGCTGCCGGGCAGCTGTCAGTTCCTGGAGCGCCTCCTGATACCTGCCCACCTTATCATAGGTGATGCCCAGATTATTATGGATGTTATGGCTTAATCCCACATTAGAGGTAACATGGTAAACAGGATAATACTGGATTAAGAACTGTAAGGTCTCCTTATCAAGTTCCGGTTTTTTTTTGAGATAATAGTAATTCCCCTTCTGCTCATATGTCTGCCGGACATCAATCTCCAGTATGGAATCCAGGCTGAAGTCCACGAATAATGCTGGAGTGGAACTGCCAATAATCAGAAACACATGGGGGCCTGCACTGGCAGCCTTAATATCTGGCAGCAGGCCGCTTACAAGTATGTATCCCAGCTGGGTGATAGCGGCACAGGAGGCAAGCCGATGAGATTGCAAAGGCCCTTCAACTCCCTGCAGATCTGCTCATTGTGCGAAAAATACAGCTGCCTGACAATCCTGAAGCAGGTTTCGGAGCTGTGGGACCAGATGGAGAAATGATACTCAATGAACTCTGGGTAGCACAACTCCACCTGGCTGAATATGAGATCATTGCACAGAAAAAAAAGACGATTGATAGTATAAAAAAGAGGGACCAGATATTCAGAAAAGGAAGACCATATCCGGATTTGAAAGGCAAGACAGTTATCCTGGTGGACGATGGACTTGCCTCAGGTTATACAATGCTTGCAGCTATCGGTTTTACACAAACGTTAGAGCCTTCAAAGATCATAGCTGCTGTACCTACAGCATCTAATAAAACTGTGGATTTCGTACTACCTCATGTGGATGAACTGGTATGTCTGAACGTGAGAAGGGGATATTATTTTGCTGTAGCCGATGCGTATGAAAACTGGTATGATCTCGGGGATGATGAAGTGCTGTCAATTATAAAAAGAGAGCCCTTTATTTACTGAATTGCTCCTTTATCCTTGTTAGACGTTTTTAGCTGCTTAATTTCCTGTTAATTATTATTGAACAATTCCTGCAGAAATCCGTACTTTTGATATCAGTATCCTCAAGACTGTTCGAGAAATGCATTACACATCGTTTATCGGGGCAGTGATGTAGTCCAAAGGTATGTCCAAGCTCATGGATTGATTCTTTTAATACTCGCTCTTTGAACATATGTTCATTCCGTTTCTCACCATAGAACTCTGGTCTTAATCTGGTAATCGATATGATCGCAGAGCCTTTATCTGCCAATCCGAATACGAAATTCAAGCTTTCAACATACAAATCAACATCTATCACTCCAAGAAGACTAACTGAAGAATTGTTCTTTGCTATCTCTCCCAACAGGACTTCGGCATCATACTGTCCACGATCCTTATTATAAGAGGATTCCGGGATTTCAGAGAGGGGAGATATCCTGTAAGGATATCCAATGACCTCTTTCAATCCTTCTCCAAGTGAGGTCAACAATTCCTCTCTTATTTCCGCCACCGGTTGAATAATAATAAATTTCATCTCTCCTGCACTCCTGTTATATATTTTCTTTTAAAACCTTAAATCCATTTGTCATTCATTTGTCTATACTTTCATCATTTGCTGCCAATAAATTTCCAATGCATCATAACAGTACGAAAAAAGATCTATGTAGACTGGAAGGAATCTCGAATACGATCAATGATGAAAGGTTCCAGGTTCCAAATGGCTTCCAAGATCAGCGATATTTCGGGGCTTATAACCTTCACTTCCGTTGTAGCCTGGTATCCTATCCCCCCAGCTTCACATCAGCCTGTTACCAGACTGGGTGTGGGGTTCAGTTCTGAGGTGGTGGCTAGCCTTTCCTCAGGCTGGATTTTCACCAGCTGGCGAATATGAGCTTTGCTCGGCACGCCTGCGTTCATCTGTGGTTAATAATAAACTTATTTCAGTCTCCATCCTTTTTCGGTTCCCCTGCCGCCCCTTCGTCTTCACTCTTCCCGGGTGCCCGTCCTGATTTGCATCGCCTGCCCTTGTGGTGTGGGGGGTGGCAGGCGCTTTTCGATTGAATCGGCGGTTTTGGGGATGTTAAATTAGATGGTATGCCGGTAAGTGCCGGAGCCACCCGAAATATAATTTTAATGTTATTTGAACCAGTGGCAAACTCGATAAAATAGCTTAAAAATTCAATTCAAATCCAATTAATTCGTTAATCTCTAATAAATTCATTCTGATGGCTTAGATTGATAACCTTCTAAAAGCACTCGGAGCCCTAATCAAGTCAAATCTCCCAACTTTATAGGCAGTTAACGCTGTAAGTAAAGAAGTAATATTGGAAATAGAAACAAAGCCTCTTGCCCAATTTATTCCTCGAGTTGGCATTTCAGAGCGATGATATCCTATTACTTCATAGGAATTTCTACGTTCAATAATCGTCCTGAGGTCGTATAATTTGCCAAGCAATGGATGGAATTCCCTCGGAATATATTCTCCTCGGAAACAGTTTCAGTCATCCGTTTTTATTATATCACCAACACTATTTCTTCGTGCTGCTATAACAGGAATTATTTTGTAATCCTTCACAACTTTATTTGATCCATGACTGTCAGGTCCTGCATCACCAATTAGAAAAATCGGCTTCGAGTCAGTTGATTTCATACTCTCATGGATTGTATCTTGAAATATTGTATTATCATTTTTATTGGCACTTACTGCATCCCAATATACGGGCAATCCCCATGATCGATCAACGAGACAAGTATCAGTATAACCAGTTCCTGTAAGTACACTATATTTTCCAGTCTTTTTCACGTAATGCCCAGCATCGGGATCAGAAAGCTTCCCTGTTTCTTTACGCTTGACACCATTGCTATTGCATTCAAAGAATCTTCGATCCCAGATCCATATTTTATCGCCAATAAGATTCAGGGCTCTGCATTCTTGTTTTAATTGATCTGCATATTCATTCAAACATGAACTGATTATATTCAGATTCCTAAGATAGGAACGCACATTAAGTTGATATTGGCTTAGTATTCCCAATTCTTTTCTCAACGATTTGTTTTGGTTGAACTCCATAATCCAGGAATTAAAATGCGTATAACCAAGCTTACATCTTGTTACTTCTAACTTGAAAATATTATTGAAGTTGAGGAAATCAAAATTTTGCTGAGGCTTATAACCATGATTCATCTGCATATTGATGAAGAATTCATCAAGTGAGGGATTTAATGCAAACAGGTTATTTAAATATCCATGAAATGTAGAATATTTTTGGAAAGCTAATATCTGACTTTCAGGTAATGCTCCTTCCACATATTTTTCATTATTTACCTGCACAGGTTTTGTTTTATAAGGTATTCTGATTTTTCTTTTTAGGTATAATGAGGTGCCATTAATAAAATCAGTAAGCTTAGTTTGAAAAATGTGGATGGCATGGCTATTATGTTTGTTCTTCTTTTTTATTTGGTGGCAATCTGTGAACACAATTTCTTGATATCCACATAATATTTTTTGACATTTTCTGATATGTCTTATCTTTCTTGAAAAATCAGAGAGCTTTGACTGAAATATTGAAAGAATTCGTATTTTTTTCGTAATCTGTTTTTCTTTAGGCATTCTATGAAAAATTTCTTTGTATTTTTTTCGACCATCTACACTCTTGAGACTTACTACAGTCAGAATGCTGACACCTAAAAAATCATCAAATTGTTTAATGAAGAATTTATATCCCTTGCTTACTATCTTAATTATGATTATGCCCCCATTAGAGGTATTTCTGATTTTGCAACTTTAATATTGCTCTAAAATGGCATAATCATTTCTATTTTAATTTAATTTAAATTTAGATCTTATTTATTAAATTAATTAGTCAAATATGTCATTAGAATGTATTAAATTAAAAAATAAATGATTTAATTTAGTTTGCCACGGGCTCATAATTGAAATCTTGCACCGCAAAGAACGCTAAGGACGCAAAGCCAAGGCGACATCCTTTGCGCTCTTTGCGACCTTTGCGGTGAGCCAAATAATGAAACACAGCCCCCATTTTTTCTTCCGCTATCATGCTGCCCCTTCTCGCTTCACTTTACTTGGGTGCCCGTCCTGATCTGCTTCGCCCGGTCTTGTGGTGGTGGGGGGCAGGCCCTTTTCGATTGAATCGGCGGTTTGGGGAATGTGAAATTAGATGTTATGACGGTAAGTGCCGGAGCCACCTGATATATATTTTAAAGGTTATTTAAATGTGTTAAATTAGAACACGGATGATACGGATTAGAGCCGAATAAGAAAGAGCGATTACTCGCTCTCC
>JACUTQ010000125.1 GCA_014859725.1 Methanosarcinales archaeon
ATCCTCAATCTTTCCCTCTCCTCGAATAATCTTCTGATCTCTTCATCCAGTGCTTCAGCTTGCTTAACATCTCCTTTCCTGCCATACTTCATTATCTTATGCAGCTCCCGTCTATATGGACCCAACCGCCGTCCTATACGTCCATAATCCTCTTGTGAAACGCTCTTTTTTGCAGACAGTTCCTCATTTGATATCAAATCGATCCGGGTCTTAATCATCTCGATTTTTTTTGCGAAATCTATCGCTTTTTTCTTAGAAGAAGCTTTATTTTTTTGTACATTTCCAGTTTTCTTGCCTTCCAGCACCGCGGCCAGTTCATCAACCAATTCTGCAGCATCCTGTCCTTTAGGTGTCAGCTCGACCCTTTTTACCCGGTTGTCGCTGCCATCTGGCTCGAATGTTACCAGACCCTGTTCTTCCAGCTTATTCAAAATATTGGTAGTATGGGCAAAAGTGGACTCTATCTCCCTGGATATCACAGATGCATAAGTCCCGCCTTCATTTCTGATGGAAAGCAGTGTAAGAGCGGGTTTTTGCTGGAGGATAAGGTTGACACCGCCCATTGTACCGTCCTTATTTTCCAAGCTCTTTGGACCTTTCAGAAGCAGCTATCACAGCAGACATTATTGCAGCCCTGACATTGTTTTTTTCCAGAGCTTCGATGCCGCAAATTGTGGTCCCACCAGGAGATGTTACCATATCTTTCAATTCTCCAGGGTGCTGTCCAGTCTCAAGCGTCATCTTGGCTGCTCCCAGCACAGTTTGTGCTGCAAGTTTCAGGGCGGTCGCCCTGTCCAGTCCCTGGTGCACTCCACCGTCTGCCATCGCTTCAATGATTATAAACACGAACGCAGGTCCGCTGCCTGAAAGGCCTGTCACAGCATCCATCAGATGTTCGTCCACTACAACAGTTCCGCCAACCACATTAAATATTTTACATGCAGTCTCAATATCAAACTTTGTGGCAGTGTCGCCGGGACAAATCGCTGACGCCGCTTCACCCACCGTGGCACAGATATTTGGCATAACCCGTACAATCCTGGTGCCCCCTGGTAGTTCTTTGGCCAGGTTGCCAATGGTAACACCTGCAGCAATTGAAATGAAAAGATGCTTCTTTATTATAGAATCCTTCATTCCCTGCAGGACATACCGAATGATCTGGGGCTTAATAGCTAATATGACTACATCTGATTGCTCCAGAGTCTGTTTGTTATCGCATGAAACAGTTATGCCGAGTTCCGATTCTAACGAGTTCAATTTATTTTCATCGATATCACTGGCACAGATCTTATCTGGCTTGACCAGGCCCGAATTAATTACACCTCTTATCAGGGCCTCGCCCATCTTTCCTGTACCGATAAATCCAATCGTATTATCTTTCATATGAATCACTTTCCTGCTCGTCTTTGCTCCATATATTCGATCACGTCTTCCAGACCATTTTCTTTAAGGGTCTCGTTTGTGGGAATTCCGTCATTATCCCAGCCACGCCGCTGGTAATATATGTCAAGTATCCGCTCGAATTCTTCCCTGTTCAATGCTTTGCCGGCATGTGGTCCGGTCTTTATAGGATCATTGAACACCCTCTCAGGCGGCTTATCATCAACCCGGGACAGTCCCAGCCTGATATTGATGGCCCTGGTCAGGTTGTAAACAGCATCACTGCGTTTTAATAGTTCATCTAACGTGAACTCGATACCTGTCGCGGCACTGTAGAACTCTGCATAGGTATTCTCATCAAAACCAAGCTCAATCCAGGGCAGCCTGCATACACCCAGCATATCAAATAAAGGCCGTACTGTCTGGTGATATATGACCAGGTCAGCTTTCTCTTCCAGGCTCCAGTTACCCCCCATCTCTAATTCTTTAGCAATAGGCCATGCCCTTGCATGGTGTGCACCGATATCAGATGTGGCATATCCCAGCGCCATGGTAATGGCAATGCGGGCATCATATGCCGACTGCTCCAGTCCCTTGACATGAGAAATAAGAGGTGCCAGCTGGGGCCAACGCTTGATCACTCCGTACACTCCATCTGCCAGGGTATCACCTACACCTTCCCTTAAGGCTATTTTGCGTATCAGATCCATAATGGCATCATCGTCACCCCATTTCAGTGCTACACCATCAAGATCTTCAAGACTGACCATACCTTTTTCATAAGCTTCGATCATCACAGAGATCAGACTGCCAGAAGATATGGTATCGACGCCATATTCATCGCAAAGATAATTGGCCCTGAGTATAGCATCAAAATCACTAATACCAACATTGGAACCGAACATGGCTGCAGTTTCGTATTCTGGACCTTCGATGACTGTGCCTGCATACTTTCCGTCTTTTACCAGATTCACATTACTACAGGCCATGGGACAGCTGTAACAGGCAGAATCACCTATCTTGTAGTTCAGTTCCATGACATCGCCGTTTATTTCTTCAGCCTTATCGAAATGGGCGTCCATGAAATTATGAGTTGGAATGATACCTGAGGCATTGGCATAATCGATAACACTCATCAGACCCTGGCGCTGCCAGAACTCGAATAGATTGTGCTGTTTTAATTTTTTAAAGGCTTTGTCACTTATCCTGGTCAGACTAGGCAGGTCGGCCACAGGCAGATCTTTTGTTCCGCGAATGGCAATGGCTTTCAGGTTCTTTGAACCCAGTACCGCACCCATTCCTGTACGTCCGGCATTGCGTCCCCAATCAGCAGTGATGCAGGCCATCTTAACCATGTTCTCGCCTGCAGGACCGATGGTTGCAACCTTTACGGTCTCATCCCCGATATCCTCACGCAACTGGTGTTCTGTCTCGATACTGCCCATGTTCATGTATTTTACAGCACTCTTAATCTGGACATCGTCATCATCTATCCACAAGTACGATAGTTCTGGAGCCTTGCCTTTTATTATTGCTGCATCAAATCCTGCCATGCGCAGTTCCACACCGAACATGCCTCCCAGGTTGCTGTCCCCATAGATGCCAGTGGCAGGGCTAATAGAACAAAACGAAGTCTTGCCAGCTGCAGGCAGGTATAGCCCGGACAATGGACCGGGAGCTATTACTATAATATTATCAGGACCCAGAGGATTTACGTCATCTTTCATGTGCTCCCATACCAGACGCGCACCCCAGCCCCTGCCGCCTATATATTTCAGGGCAAATTCATCACTTACAGTCTCTACATGGGTTTTACACTCGGTCAGGTCTACATGCAGTATCTTCTTATGGTATCCGCCTTCAGGACTCATTCTGAATCACCTCTTGTACCTCCGGTCTCTATCTCTGCATATCTGAGCTTCTTCTTTACTCCGTGCTCGTAGTATTCGACTTCCTGCATGTTGGCGTATTTCAGTGCCGCACCCAGGCGATGGGCCTGTCCCTGGGTGTGCTCGGGCACATACAGGATGGCTTTTTTAGGGCAGGATTCTGCACATTTTGGCTTGCCGCCGCACATATCGCATTTGAAAGGAATCTCAATATCCTCATGCACGAATATTGCGCCTATGGGACATGCATTCACACATGCATGGCAGGAGACGCATCTATCTTCCAATATGGTAACAACGCCATCATTCTTGACAATAGCATCAGTAGGACAGGCATCCCTGCATTTAGGCTTCTTACATTGTTCACACACTATAGGCATCTTGATTACCGGATGGGGATACAATGAGATGACCCTTATGTTTGCTTTTTTTGGATTATTAACACCTGTGTGGGATATGGCACAGACTAATTCGCATACCCTGCATCCTGAACATCTCTCAGGGATTACTGTCAGCTTCTTGCGCAATCTAATCACCAGAATATATACACTATATTGACTACTTCTACACTGAAAATATATTATTAATATAAATAACTTGCCAGATTTTGGTTAAAAAAGTGATTCTATTTATTTATTCACTTAGCTTCATTATAGCTTCTGCCAGATCGCCGCCCGTTTCCTTAAGGGCTGCCCTGGCTTCATCCTGACTTTTTCCGGTTTGCTCAGCTACAAGTGCTATGTCCTCTTCCGGGATTGGTGTTTCTCTGGGAACTTCGCGTGGATTACCAACAACCTGATAGGTAAGCATACCCGGAGCAGCTACTTTTGTCACACTGGCATCATCAAAAATGATTTCAGTATCTGCAGTTCTAATAATAACCTGCTCCACATTTTCGATCTCACTGCTATCAATACCCATCTGTTTCATCATCTGGTTCATTGCCTTGGGATTTATTCCTCGCATTCCGGCCGGTTTTTTTGCCATTTTTGTCTCACCTGCAGTTTAGATACAACATCCAATGTTAAAACATTATTCTTTTACAGGAATAGCGCTGCTCCCGTTAAACCTGTGCCTGAGTAAGTGTTGTCGAGAACATATAACTCACCAGGCTCAATCCACCTGCAACGGCAAAAACTGACTGGAAACCCCATTGATGGGCAATAGCACCCCCAATCAGAGCACCAACTATCATGGACAGACTGATTACCGAATTAAGAAAGCCGGAAGCTGTTGCCTTATCAGTATTGCGTGTGATAAGGAGTTCAATAGAGCCTACTAACAGGAATGACCAGGATGCAGCCACCAGCAGCATACTGGGAATGACATGATAGTAGACCGTAGCCGGAATCAAGCTGAAAAATGCAGCTACTGAGAACAAATACCCGGCTTTTACAACTTTTTCCATATTCAAGCTGTCTAATCTGCGCATCAAGAAGAATTGGACGATTGGATTAATGGCGTATATGACTCCTATCCGGAACTTATCCGCACCTAACGTTGTGAGATACAAAGGGAATATGGTCCAGCATGCAACGGCCCCTATATGACGTAAAAAGAATGTGAGATAGATATTCCAATTCTTTTTAATGGTGGAAAATGAGAAATAATCCACTTTAATCCGTTCAACTTCCACTCTTTGCATGCCCGCAGCAATAAATAAAGAGAACAGGACCATTAATGCACTGACTGCGAAAATGATATTATAATCCCCGAGCAGACCGGCCCCTAAAAAGCCTGCAGCCCAGCCCAGAGCACCAAAAGATATGAATTTTCCCAAGCTTCTCTTTTGTCCATATACATGCATTATAAGGGCTGCCGGATACATTCCAACACATATTCCTAATAACCCCCTGATAACTGCCAGGCTTAACGGATCGTACGCAAACACCTGAAGATAATAGGCAACAACAGAGCATGCAAGACCTATGAGCAGTAATTTTTTAATATCCCACTCATCAGCAGCCTTACTGAACATATATGATGAGAAGAACAGGCATATCCCATACACGCTCATTATGATACCCACCTGGGTAAGGGTGGCTCCCATCTCACCGGCAAGGAGAGGGATCAGCATCATTGACATCATTATAGAAGTGTTGGTAAAGAACTGGATCACATTCAGTCTCATTTTTGGTCCTGTAATGTTCAAAGTCTATTTCGAATTATTTAATAATCATGAATGGTTACAATGTTTTTCTCAAATCTTCCATTATAATATACAAAAACCTCGATCTCTTTGCCTTTGTTAAACTCCCTTATCTTAGTATCATAGGTTCTTTGGACATGCTTGAGCTTATTATTCCTGAAATATGCCTGTATTGCTCTTAAAAATTCTATTTCATGCTCAAGATATGCGATCTCATAATCCTTAGTCTCCCTTGCGATATGCTGGCATTCCTGATCGTTGATCTCAGTATGGTAAAATCCATGCTCATTAAGACCGCTTATCTGACGCCAGTCGATATTTCCCTCTTCATCAGTTTCTCGGTGTAGCATATATGGGTATATCCTGCATATGGTAAGCCTATGGTTATATATCTGGCACCGCTTGTTGTCATCTAAAAAGAAGCATGAACCGTCAGGGCCTGTTTTTAAGGCATAGCCTGAGACATAGAAACTGCCGTTGTGGTCACAGAACTCATAGTACGGGGCGGGTATGAGGGCAGATGCGTCTATTTGCTTGATTGCAGCAGTGTCTTTATCAAGAAGAAATACATGGTCATTGAATTCCAATGTGCAGCATTTGCCGCACAGATTGCATTGAAATCCCAGTTGTTTGATTATGTCAACTAATTTTTCATCCGGATAATCTCTCAAACGTTGCAGTTCTTCTTTGAATTGTTCTTGCCTGGATTCAATTGATTGCTGTATTAAAGTGATCACCTGCATCATAGGTTTGCACATTAATGGGTAATTAGTTATCGGATTTTTCAGAATAGAGATTTTTATTTGTGACAAGATTTAATTGCAATTTAGAAATATTTAAATAATAATATAAATATATATGTTCATTCAAAAAAATATCGGGGCAGAATTATGAAAATAAGAATTGTAAGTTCAAAAGAAGAAATAGAGACAATTGAAAATGAAGAGATAGTTCACTTCGCATTCAGGCCGTCCAATAAGGATATTTTTACTCTTGTTAAAACAAGTCCAACGTTGAAAGCTCTCCACATTCCAACTTCATATTTGCGGACAATATCCCAATCCACATTGATGTTTTTGGAAATGCAGGGTATTGAACTTCTGGAAGGAGATGTGTGGGGTCATAGAAAGGACATCAATGAGTACTATGAGATTAAGCCACGTATATTTGACAGAATTGAAGAGTTAAAGAATGAAGGAAAATCAAAGGAAGAGATAATATCTAAGTTGGGATTGGAGACACGGTTGAGTGAAGATTTGATTACGTTTTTGGTGTAAGACAATTTCGAAAAACTTAAATCTACTCTCATATTTAGCATGAAAGTACCCTCAGTCTTAACATCCCTCGATTACCGTTGTAAAG
>JACUTQ010000126.1 GCA_014859725.1 Methanosarcinales archaeon
ATTCCATAAAAATATATTTTCCCATTTACCATTTAATTTGAAGAAGATACGATTTATGCAACATTGATAGGATTGATGTACGAAAAATATATCCGACGTCAGACATTTGGAAAAAGTCTGGATAGGATTGCACCGATACAGTCGGGGAAAAAAATATAAAAGTAAAATTAAAATGAGGTAAGAAAACCTATATAGACGATGCCATGTATGTTAGCACCTGTTTTATTCGGAGATATCATTATACATGTCAGAATCAGAAGCCCACAAACGTTACGAATTTAAACGCCAGCTCGAAGAAATAAGGTCAAAGAAAGGAAGAGGCACTGAACTTATTTCTTTATACATACCCCATGATAAGCAAATCTCAGATGTGGTAGCCCAGCTCAGGGATGAACACGGTCAGGCTGCTAACATCAAATCAAAGCTTACAAAGACCAATGTTCAAAGTGCACTGGAGAGCCTTATGTCCAGGTTACGTTATATCCCCAGGGCTCCTGCATACGGAGTTGTACTTTTTACAGGTTCAGTAGATGTGGGCAGCAATAAGACCGATCTTCAGAGTTTTATTATAGAACCTCCAGAACCCCTGGTCTCATATAAATATCATTGTGATTCGTCCTTTTATCTTGAAACGCTTGAAGATATGCTGACAGATAAGCGGACCTATGGTCTACTGGTGCTGGACAGAAGGGAAGCGACTGTTGGGCTGTTGACGGGTAAGCGGACAGAGGCCAAAGACCACTTGACCTCATCAGTGCCTGGCAAACAGAGAAAGGGTGGCCAGAGTGCGCATAGGTTCCAGCAGCTGCGCCTGATCGCTATCCATGATTTCTATAAACGAATAGGTGATTCTGCCAGCAAGATCTTTCTGGAAGTGGACCACAAGGACCTGGAAGCAGTACTGATTGGAGGCCCTTCTCCAACAAAAGAGGAATTCGAAGATGGTGAATTCCTGCACCATGAACTGCAAAAGAAAATCCTGGGCCTGTTCGATACCTCATACACTGATGAGAGCGGATTGTCCGAACTGGTGGACAATGCCTCTGAAGCCTTAATGAATGTGGAGGTCGTCCAGGAAAAGAAGTATATGGAGAGGTTCTTGAAAGAGCTGGTGGGAGATAGCGGACTTGCTGCATATGGAGAGGATGATGTGCGTAATAACCTGCAGATGGGGTCTGTGGAAGTCCTGCTGCTGTCAGAAGATCTGAGACGTGATAGGTTATCAACGCTGTGCAGCCAATGCGGTAATGAAAGTGCAGTGACCATTAACCGTAAAGCGGGTGAAGATGAACCTGTATTACCTCCATGTAAGAAATGCCAGGGATCAGTAAAGATCACAGAATCAGTTGATGTAATAAATGAACTTTCCTCACTTGCTGACCAGATGAGCACTCGTATCGAGTTCATATCAACTGATTTTGAAGAGGGTGCCCAGTTAATGAATGCCTTTGGCGGGATGGCAGCGATCTTACGGTATAAGACCAGTGTTTGAAATAGAATAATTAAATTATAAATAACATTAAAAATATTATATTCTACCAAGATGGATATCAGAACATACCAGACTGTCTATGAGGAACTGAACTCTCCTGAACATATTCATGAAATTTCCCAGGAATTCTCACTATATTCAGGTACTGTTTCCAATATTTTTCACCAAAAGATCGTAAGGAACGTAAGAAAGAATCATAGCCGTATGATGCGAAAAGCTCCTGCCCTGGTCAGGTCATGGAAAAAGGGAACCACAATTATGGATATTGCTGATAAGCATGATTTCCCGCCCGTACTTACCGCTTCAATAATACTCAAAGAAATGGGTTTCAAAAGTAAATCTATTATAAAAAACCCGGATATTTTACAAAACAAACGTCTGAAAAATGAATTAAATCAGGCAATTGACACGGATTTTTGTTTTTCTCCGAAGGCTCATGTCCTGCAGGGCAACCACGGTAAACTGGGAGAAGAACTCATCCATAAATGGCTTAAAGGGGATGACCTGGATTTTCTTACAGAATCAGACCTGAACAAAGAACCCAATACAAAAACCCCTGACTTTCTCCTTCATGAACATATGAGAATTAACGGTAATAAAGTAAAATGGGTCGAAAGCAAGGCAGTGTTCGCAGATGAGAAGGAACATAATCGGTATCAGAAAAAGCAGTTCCAGTTCTATGAAGACCTGTACGGACCGGGAATGGTAGTATACTGGTATGGATTTCTGGATACTATTACACCTGGTAATTACCTAATTACAGATTATACATTTTTCGAAAATATCAGCTCTGACCTGGGCAGGTTACTAAATCATACAGTGATGTGGTAACTATTTGAAATTCACACGCCCTGATATACCGCCGAATATTTCTTCCAGTTCAAAATCCATATTATCCGGCACATAAGTCCTGAAGATATAGACATTAAATCCTAACTTCCTGGCCTCTGCAATGGAATTTTTCTGCTGGCTGTCAAGATCTGTTTGCAGGACCAGACACAACGATTTCTGGGAATTGAATTTGAGCAGGAAATCAAACTGGTCGGGTACAATTCGCAGTAAATTCCCAAGAATATTGAGGTCATCCCATCTGGTTGCCAGATGAATGCTCTTTTCAGCCGAATTCTCCACATACCAGTCCCGGCTTAAATATGGATATTTATCATACTGCTCATTAACCGTATCAATGGACTCGAAGATTTTCTTACCTGAAAGTTTGAGGTCAGTGTAATTCCAGTCCTGTGCTGCGAAATAACGGCTAGCTATGATATGTCCTATATTTTTAATATCCTCTTCAAGTAATTGCATATTCAATTACCTTTTTCATACGATTCAATAAGTGCTATCTCTTTCTTTCCGCCAATATAAATGGGAGTGCGATCAGAAACCGCAGTGGGTTTTACATCCAGAAGATTGCCTCTGCCGTTGGAAACTGCCCCACCGGCTTCGGTGACTATTTTACCCATGGGCGTCCCCTCGAACAGCAATCTCAGTTTTCCTGAATCCTTGCCCTTAAACGCAGGGTAGGTGAACAATCCCCCTTTATGGAGTATCTGGTGCACATCTGCCACGAACGAACCTGAAAACCTCAATTTGTACCCTTCTGATTCCAGGTGCTCGATGAATTGTTTATGGTAGGGCAGGTAATCTTTGCGCAAGGCACCTGGTGCATATAACTTGCCTTCGGGAATGGTCACATTTTCCTGCATCAGGGTAAATCGACCGTCGTTGCCCATAACAAATTCATGTACCCCGTTATTGGTAGTATAGGTCAATGTTGTCAGCGGTCCGTAGAGAATATATAACGCACCAAGCATGGTGTTCCCGGGCTCCAGTACATAGCCGGAGTATATCCCGACTATAGTGCCCACTGCCAGGTTCACATCTATCAGGGATGACCCGTCCAGCGGGTCAATAGTAATTCCGAACTGATTATTGGGATTTTCCACCTCAATTATGTCTGGCTGCTCTTCCGTGGCTATCCACCTGACAAGTAGGGATGCTTTCAGAGCTGCTATCAATATCTCGTCAGCTTTTTTATCCAGGGCCATCTGTGTCTCGCCATAGACGTTCTCTGTATCGGCAGCGCCTCTCGAACTTAAGAAATTTTCTTTAATTACAATTGCCTGTTTGCTTAATAACAATATTAACTTAGTTACATTCTTATCTGTCCCTTTCTTTACCAAAAAATCATCAAGATACATAATTATCTAATCCCCTAGCCTTTTTTTGTAAGTTTTGGAATGCTAATAAGAGTATTGTATATGATCGATAATAGTTATTTCGTTCTCTATGAATATATTTTGTAATAATTATATTAATCAATTTTGGCAATTTTAAAATAATAGGACCGTTTTCTGCACAGATGTGTTGGATGATGAGATGGGAGCCGATGCACTGCCAATGAGATTTGTAGTGGCAGCCCTATTGATAGGAATACTCATAGCCTTATCAGCTACTGCTCTTGTTGATTTCACCTACGACTCACAGATAACCCGGTTTTCAGGAGATCTTGCTGCACTTGAGGACAGGTCGGCCGTTATATACCAGCATGGAGGTGCCAGGGATATTACTGATCCCGGAGATAACATGGGTACGATAGAAACTATTACATTCACCGTACCTGCCGGGATTGAGATTTTGGTCCTGGGTGCCATGCCTCCACAAAATAATAGAGTACCCACGAGTGCAGCTCCTTATGAGCAGAATCTCATCTATTACACTACAAATAAGGGGGTCACGACCACGTTGACCTCAAGTGCAAAATATGCTTCAAGTCCTGGTCTGGATAGCCCTATCATCCTTACCTCTGGTACTTATGAACTGACCTGTGAGCTGGTAAATAACATCGAGGGTACATTTATCACATTATATTAGGGGGTGAAATGTAGTGCAAAGTCTAACGATCGATGAAAGGGCATGGGCTGATTATCTTATTACAAGAGCGGGATTGTTGATATTCTGTTCATTACTTCTTATTGCTGCATTTAAGGTCCATCCACTGTTTATAGAAAAAGATACATCCGGGATGCTGGATGCAAGAATATCCCACCTTGCCTCGTATCTGGAAGGAGTAGATAGTACCAGTGTACAGCGCTCATACTATTATGGATTTGATATTCCAGAAGATGTTAAGATAGGTCTCTCTGCCAGATATGTCACAGCCTCTACAGATAAGGTGCCGCAAATGACCAGAGCCAGGGCATTAATGACACCAGTGTATCCTTCCAACAGTTTATGGAACAATAGGTCCGGACTTATGGTTGCCATATCTGACAGGTGCCAGGGCAGGACAGGTATTGGAGGGGATATACTGCTTCCTTCTGATTGGGACCGCATCAGGGAGTTGCTGGGAGAAGCCGAAGATGAACTTTCTGTGGACGCATTCATCCCTGACATTAATCAGCCGTTGATAGTTGAGAAGGTCATTTTGAATCTTCAGGGACCTGAAGGTCCTGAAAAGAGAGGTATTACCATTGTTTACCAATGAAAAAGGACTCGTGGAACCAAATTCTGATCTTGTTGCAATGGCATTGGCTGTTGTTGGATTTATTATTTTTGTTTCATTAGTGGCTCATACATATCAGGTCTACCAGGAAAAAACGTATATTGCAGAACATTATGATGACGCTGCCAGCCTGGCAGAGTTGTTGATGAAGAACCCTGCATTGACCGCAGCTGACAGGCCTGATCTGATAGATGCTTCCAGGATAGAGGCCCTGGGTCCGGAAGATATCCAGGAATTAAAAGAACGATATGGGACCAGGTATGATTTTTCATTCAAGATCGAGGTGCTGCCATATTATAGAAAAGTGGTGGGGAACTCCCCGGATATGGGAGTTTCAGCATCTGTCCCTGTGACTATCAGGCTTAATGAAGCAAACGAGATGCCGGGTACGTTGACTGTCAAGATATGGGAGAAATAGAAGTGAAGATCTTCAGGGACACGGGCGCTTTTTCGAGTGTTATTGATACGCTGTTGTTCCTGGTATTGATATCTGTATGTGCGGTAATATTAGCTCCGGCAATTGTAGGGAATAGCCAGATAACCGCACTGCATGATGAGAATGCAGCAGAGCATAATTCACAGGTACTGCTCTCGCTGCAAAACGGCAGGGTTGATGATTTTAATTATACTGTGGCAGGCACTCAGATGGACTATCTTGTAAATGAGACGCTGGGAGCCAGTGCAGTAGATTCAGGTATCTACCGGATAAGCAAAAAACTGGTGGCAGGCCGGGAATTAAAACATAAGACATTTGCTGATCTTGCCAGCGAGTCAGTTGCCACACAATTCATTATCCAGCATGAGGGTTCTACAGTGAGATTAAACCTGCTTACTGACGAATACAGGGCCAATATCAATACTCAAATGCAGGATTACCTGGACAACCAGATCGGGGAGAGATATAATTATCATGTTTCCGTGGTGTGGCGGCCGTTCAGGGACATACCCATCGGCGGCGAGACCCAAATGGGTAAAGCAGTGCCAGATACCGCATATGTGGAGAGTGCCCGGATCACCATGCCTTATCATACTGAATTTACAAGGTACTATGTGGAAAACCTGATCAATAGCGAGTTAAATGAAATTGGCATTGACCTGGAACATGCTGATGAAGTGCCCAGGGATGAGACTGAAACGCAGATATCTGGTCATATTAACGATGCTATCAACCTGACAGTTGACAATGCTGTTGAGATCATTGTGGAAATGACGATCGGTAAGACACTTGAGAATGCCCAGACAGCGTTTAAGCAACAGATCGACAATGCTGTCCCGGGTGACAATTCCGGCATTAGTGATATCATTCTGGATGAGATGTTGGAGGAGTTGAAGAACGACCCTGCTTTTATTGAAAATTCCAGTCAGACTCTAAGTGTTCAGATCAAGGAATATTTGCAGCAGGTGGTAAGGGTGGAAGTGCATAAGGCTACTCAGGACGAAGTGGATGAACTGGCATCTGAATTGACAGACCAGTATATCAGTAATACTGCCCCGGCTGAAGAATTAAAGGAACAGGTGCTGGATTATGTCTTTTCAAGAATTGATATCAGCAGGGCCAGGATGACACTGGCATTGTGGGACCGGAATAGGTGATGTTTGAGGCTGACAGAAAATATGAATCTTAGCACCTGGCGGCTCAATCCACATCTTCAGGGACGTGCAGGCCGCCAGAATAATCGAAAAGCCCCTGCCAGCCACCTCACCACAAGGCTGGACTTAGCAGATTGGGATGGGCACCCGGGCTGAGTGAAG
>JACUTQ010000127.1 GCA_014859725.1 Methanosarcinales archaeon
CTAAGCAAGAAATAATGATGCTGGTGGGCCATATTGAGCGTTCGAAAAGAGCTGAAAGAACGAAACAGGATAACAGCAACATGTAGTCTTTGTAAGTCCCGTCTAAGAGGTAAAGAAAGCTTGTCAATTTACTGTAGGGGATATATGAAAATCCACCTCCTGCAAGATGTTCTACATTCCTGATAACTTTTCAACAGCTTCTTTTACCAGTTCAGCACCACCCTGCTCAGCAAGCAAATGACCCAAACGTGCAGCTTCTTGCTCACAGTTCTTAAGTGAGACAACCTCATCCACCTTGGCAAATCTTGTACCGTCCAGTGACAGTACTTCTGCCCTGATCCTCACATTATCACCATCAGTCTCTGCAAAAGCGGCAATAGGAACAAGGCAGCCGCCACCTAATATACCTATCACGATACGTTCAAGCTTTGTCTCAAGATTAGTCTTGGTATGGTCCAATAAAGCCGCCGCTTTGTGTGATTCTGAACCCCTGGGTGTTACAATAACAACCGTTCCCTGGTTTGCCGATGGACAAAAGTGGTCAGGATCTAGTTGATATACATCCAGTTCCCAGCCCATGCGCTGCAATCCTGCCTCTGCCAGCAGGATGCCGTCATATTGCCCTTCTTTCAATTTACGCCGTCTGGTATCGATATTTCCCCTTAGGTCCTTGATGGTCAGGTCAGGTCTGTACCTGAGCAACTGGGATCGCCTGCGCATGCTGGTAGTACCGATCACGGTGCCCTCGGGCAAATCATCCAGGGTTGAACCGTCCCTTGTCAGTAATACATCATAAGGGGAATCACGCTTCAACACTGCAGCAGTGGCTAACTCCACAGGACGCTCTGTAGGCATGTCCTTCATGCTGTGAACGGCAATATCAAGTTCACCTGAAAGCATCCTGTCATCAATATCCCGTACAAATGCACCCACACCCGGCACTTCATGCAGGGGTCTGTCAGTGAACGAGTCCCCGCTGGTCTTTATGATCTTCCTTTCGGTCTCGACTCCCTTCTCTTTCAACAGGGCTGCTACAAGGTCGGCCTGCGCCAGAGCCAGTGCACTTCCCCTGGTACCTATTATCATCAATTACGGCCTCAGGTTCTCTTCGTAGGCTTCTACTGTAGTGTTCAGGTCCTCTTCTGTATGGGCAGCAGACAGGAAGTTTGTCTCAAACTGAGACGGAGGCAGGAATACACCACTATCCAGCATCCTGTGGAAGAAATCAAAATAACCCTGCTTATCGCATTTCAGTGCATCCTGGTAATTTGCAGGATTTGGGCCAAAGAATATCTTGAACATAGAACCCACACCGCTCACATTATAATCCAATCCCTGGTCGTTCACTGAATCCCGCAGCCAGGCCCGCAAACTGTCTCCCATCTGGTTCACTTTATCATGGACCTTTTCTTTTTCCAGCACATCCAGTGTAGTAATAGCTGCTGCCAGTGACAGTGGATGACCATTAAAGGTCCCTGCCTGGTACACCTTACCAGCTGGAGAGATATGTTCCATAATTTCTTTTTTGCCACCGATCGCTCCGATGGGAAGACCGCCGCCCAATATTTTTCCAATAGTTGTCATATCAGGTATCACATCATAATATTCCTGCGCTCCACCCATGGCAAGCCTGAACCCGGTTATTACTTCATCAAAGATGAGCACAATATTATTTTCCTTTGTCAAGGCTCTGACCTCCTCGAGATAACCTTCCTCAGGAAGAATAGGGCCGATATTTCCCATTACAGGTTCCATAATTACAGCCGCTACTTCGCCGTTGTAACTATCCATTGCCTGCGCCATTGCCTCTATATCATTGAAAGGTACCTGAAGTGTGTGTTTTGTAAAATCCCTTGGTATGCCCAGTGAATCCGGTGCCCCCTGCGTGGTGGCGCCGCTTCCGGCTTTGACCAATACTGCATCATGGGCTCCATGGAATCCGCCTTCTATCTTGATGATCTTACTTTGACCAGTATATCCCCTGGCTGCCCTTATAGCTCCCATGGTGGCTTCCGTGCCTGTGGAAACGAACCTGACCATATTGATGCTGGGGTAATTGAGGCTGATACGCTGAGCCAGTTCCACTTCCATTTCTGTGGGTGTGCCATACAACCAACCATTGTCAAGCTGGTTTGTAATCGCTTCTTTAATAACCGGGTGGTTATGTCCCAGCATGAGCGGGCCGTATCCCATGCAATAATCTATGTAAGTGTTTCCGTCAACGTCTGTAAGTTTTGAACCACTTGCGCTTTTAGTATAGAATGGATAAGGGGAAATGGCCCTTACCGGACTGCTTACTCCACCGGGGAGCAGATTTTTTGCCTTGTTAAATAATTTCTTGGATTTCTCACGGGTCATATGGATACCACTGGGATGTTAATGAGTATATAACTTTTTATCTCTACCATGTTCTCTTGGTTTTCACGAATAGAATGGGATCTTTTGCATATATTTTGTTGCTTTTCTGATGATATGTTGTTGTTATTTTTCAGATTTATCATATAATTCAGATTTATCAGAAAAAGATAAGTGTTCAGAAAACAAATGGTCAGTGATAAATATGGCTGAAAACGATGAACAAAATTGTGCAGGCGATATTGGGATCGGCTGTTGTAAGGTTGAGGCTGTCATAAGCGTGGATGACAGGGGTCAGATGGTGCTCCCAAAAGACATCCGTGAGAAAGCAAAGATAAATGCCGGTGATAAATTGGCTGTGATCAGTTGGGAAAAAGACGGAGAGATATGTTGTATTTCCTTGATCAAGAACGAGGGTCTGGCACAATTAGTGAAAGAGATGCTTGGGCCTTTGATGAGCGAAATAATGAAAGATTAGGGGCTTTCAGGATGGAAGATAACAAAATGAGAAAATCGGTACGGGAAGGATATGCTAAAATAGCATTGCAGGAACGTTCCTGCTGTACACCTGTTGATCTGTGTTGTGGTGAATCTGGTGACATATTTGACATTGGTAAGAAAATCGGGTATTCTGAAGACGAACTTAAAGCAGTCCCAAAAGGAGCTAATCTTGGCCTTGGCTGTGGTAATCCTGTAGCTCTGGCTTCATTGGAAAAAGGTGAAACAGTACTTGATCTGGGTTCAGGTGCCGGATTTGACTGTTTCCTGGCTGCAGACAGGGTGGGGAAAGAAGGAAAGGTCATAGGTATGGACATGACCCCAGAGATGCTGGAAAAAGCCAGAAAGAACGCAGGAAATGGAAATTATCCGAATGTAGAGTTCAGACTAGGAGAAATTGAGAATATTCCTTCAGGTGATAGTACGGTGGATGTGGTAATCTCGAACTGTGTTATTAATCTTTCTCCTGATAAGGAACGTGTATTCAAAGAGGCATTCAGGGTATTAAAACCAGGTGGAAGGTTGATGGTCTCAGATATTGTGCTCTTGAAAGAACTCCCAATTGAAATTAAAAATTCCATTGATGCATATATTGGATGTATAGCTGGAGCCATCAAGAAAGATGACTACATTGAAGCTATCCAAAATGCAGGCTTTCATGAAGTAAACATAATAGAGGAAACCCCTTTTACCGTGGATCTGATGGCAAACGATCCAATTGTGAAAATGATCATTGAGACCCTGAACATATCTTTTGAGATCATACAAGAGGTCAATAAATCAATTATCAGCCTGAAGGTCAAAGGATTGAAACCTAACTGATAAGAAGCCTCTTAAAATTGTATTTAAGGCTGCTCATGGAACAGATAAGCAGGGTGGCAAGGTCAAAGGACGAAGCAAAGACCAGTTATGATAAGATGAGCAGATGGTATGGCCTGCCTGTCGGCCGAAGTGAGAAGAAATTTCGAGATAGAGGTCTTGATCTGCTTGATGTTCACGATGGCCGCATCTGTGTTGCATCAATGTCAAACGAAGATAACCTTAATTGCCATCATTCCTTAACCAGCTTTCTGTAGTACCTTTCCTTCTCGCTGAATATGCAGCCACAGTAAGGCTGGCGGTACAGCCCCATATCCCTGCATAATTGGAACGTCGTGTTAAATCCTTCCCTGAAATCCTGATAATAGAAATCCACACCATACTCTGATGCCAGAGTTTTTGCGACATCCTTTATCATTTCATGTTTCTGGTATGGAGATATCAGGAGGGTAGTTGTGAAAGCAGGAAAACCTTTGTCAGATGCCTGCCGGGCTGCTTCCTGGAGACGTATATGATAGCAGATACTGCACCTGTCATCCACTTCCAGGGCCCTTTTGATAAACTCTTCCAGTATATACTCATCCCTGTACACCACATCCAGACTCGTTGCTTCTGCATATTGCTGGAGTGTTTCCAGCCTGCGGCGGTATTCAGTAAATGGATGGATATTAGGATTATAGAAAAAACCTATTGGGTCGAAACCATCGTCCTTTAGTTTTTGTATCGTGTATGTTGCACAGGGGGCACAGCAGATATGCACCAGCATTTCCATCTTCGGTTTCACCAACTATTATTAATAATAATTGGGATTATGTTATAAATGCTATTAATCTTAATGGGGCTGTTCTGTTATGGGACTTTCAGATAATGCATTGAAAGTATTGAGGCGCAGATACCTGATGAAGGATGAACAGGGGAACGTAATAGAGACGCCTCAAGAAATGTTTCGAAGGGTTGCCAGATATATAGCTTCAGCCGATGGCATATATGGAGAAGAAAGTTATGAGGATGAGTTCTTTTCAGTTATGTCAAATCTCGAGTTCCTGCCCAATTCACCTACATTGATGAATGCTGGTACGAGAATAAAACAGCTTGCTGCATGTTTTGTCCTGCCTGTGGGAGATTCCCTTGATGAGATATTTGAGACCCTGAAAAATGCTGCACTTATTCATCAAAGCGGTGGTGGCACCGGGTTTAGTTTTAGCAACATAAGACCGAAAGGCGATATCGTGGGAAGTACAGGCGGAATTGCCAGCGGTCCGGTATCATTTATGAAGGTCTTCGATGCAGCCACCCAGGCCATTAAGCAGGGAGGTCGCCGCAGGGGTGCTAATATGGGGATACTGAGTGTAGGCCATCCCGATATTCTTGAATTCATTACCGCAAAACATGACACTGGTATTCTTACAAATTTCAACTTATCTGTAGCAGTATCGGACCGGTTCATGCAGGCTGTGGATCAGGGAGAAAGTTATGAACTGGTGAATCCAAGGACCGGTAAAGTCACAAAACGTAAGGACGCACTTGAAATTTTTAATCTCATTTCAGAATCGGCCTGGAGTAGCGGAGAACCAGGCATGGTATTTCTGGACCGCATCAACCGGGATAATCCCACACCCCAATTGGGATTGATCGAGGCCACCAATCCGTGCGGCGAACAGCCGCTGCTGCCATATGAAGCATGTAATCTGGGCTCAATAAATCTTGAAAGAATGGTACACAGCGGCAAGATCGATTATGAAAAACTGGGTAGAACAGTGGATATTGCAGTTCATTTCCTTGATAATGTGATAGATATGGAACAGTTTCCCCTGGAAGCCATCAGCACTATAGTCAAAGGAAACCGGAAGATCGGCCTGGGAATAATGGGTTTTGCTGATATGCTCATCTGTTTGGACATACCATACAATTCACCTGAAGCAGTAAAGGTTGCAGAAGAGGTGATGAGATTTATTTGTGATAGGACAACACAGATTTCAGCAGAATTGGCAAACCGCAGGGGTGTGTTTGAAAACTTCAAAAGCAGCATCTATGATTCCCCTGATAAATTCCAGGTACGTAATGCCACACGGATAACAATAGCACCCACGGGAACGGTCAGTATTATTGCAGGATGCAGCAGCGGCATCGAACCGATATATGCTATATCATATATCAAGACCGTAATGGAAGGTGAACAACTGATGGTCACAAATCCATATTTTGAAAAGATTGCAAAAAAAGGAGGTTTTTATTCACCTGAATTAATCAAGAGAATAGCAGCAGCAGGTTCGGTTATTGGTATTGATGAAGTGCCGGAACAGGTACAACAACTGTTTGTTACATCACATGATATCGGGTACGAATGGCATATCAGGTTGCAGGCAGCTTTCCAGAAATATGTGGACAATGCAGTGTCCAAGACTATTAATTTCAAGCATGATACTTCAAAAGATGACGTGGCCAGGGCTTTCAGACTGGCATATTCCCTTGGGTGTAAAGGAATCACGGTATACAGGGACCGCAGCCGTGATGAACAGGTAATGACAACGGCAGAGGATATGTTACAGGATTGCGATTACTGTGGTGCAGTACAAAATCCCACGTGAAAAAAAAGAAAAATGAAAAAGAGGCCTATTTTTTAGATTGTGCGTATGCAACAACCGCCTCTTTTACTCCCCATCTAAATGCCACTACTATGGCGAATCCCCAGGCCAATGGTCCCAGGAATATATAGAATATGCTGGTATTCACCAGCATGACATCCAGGGCCATCAGGATGATGATGATGAACAAAAATCCTTTTAATAATGGTGTAAACACATCGGCACCTTCTACCTTCATGCCTTTCATTATGGAACTGATATAATCCATAAAGAAGTCTATTGCTAGCATTCCTATGATTAATATGATTATACCAGTGAAAAGACTTGGCAGGTAGTTCATTACCTGGATCATGAAATTTGTTATCATGTTAAACTGCAGGATCTCTACAGCTGCTGTGATAAATAACAGGTATCCAAATAATTTAACCAATCCTGCTATTACAGTACTTCCGAATAGCCCTACTTCCGATTTAAGATAATTAACTAATTACAGC
>JACUTQ010000128.1 GCA_014859725.1 Methanosarcinales archaeon
CTACTGGATTGAACGTGCTTTCCAGGATGCGAAAGGTAATGCTGGAATGGCAGATAGCTTGATATTTGTGTTCTGTCATACCGGGCTTAGTGATAACTATGTCACGTGGATGGATTTTGAACTTATTTGCTGGCTAGTATTCGGTAAATTATGCAAAATGTGGGAAAAGGTTGGATGGTATTGTGTATTTTATCTCTGAAATATGGATTGATGTGGCACTAAAAATGTAAGTTCAGAAGGATTAAATATTAATCTGACAATGTCAAGTTAAGTTATTAGCAAACAGATCAATTTCATTTTAATACTCCAGTTGACGTCTGCTTAGAATTGAATGTTGGTAAATTTGGATTAATATTACTTCCTGAGCATTGCCTGGCAATTCCGAAAGTCACTATACCCCGTACTTGAAGGATACGGGGCTTGTTAACGTTTTTTGGCATATAAACGTTTTTATTTATCTTTTTGTTGTACAATCTGTATTTGAAATATATTTCTCAACTACTTCCCATCCCTGTCCAACTGACCCATGATAGCAGCCAGGTGCCCACAGATGATCCTTGCACCATTCTTTGAGATGGGGAAAGTGCAGTCTCAATATTCTGATTGATAGTCCTTTGATCTTCTTTGCAAACAACTTTCAAAACAAAAAACAGAACATAAAACCTATTTTGCATAACGTCAATATAAGCCTATATGACCAATAAACACATAATTATCATAGGATTGGGTGTAGGCGGCTTCTCTGCCTTGATGGCTGCAAAGAAAACCTCCCCCGAAGCTGAGATCACAATAATTGAAAAAAGGGGTTATGACATGTTCTCCCCTTGCGGACTACCCTTCGTGATCGAAGGTATCATTCCGGATCCGGAAGATCTGATACATAAGATCCCTACTGACAGCATGGGAGTAAAAAAACTGCTGAATCATGAAGCCACATCCATTGACGTGAATAATAAAACGGTAAGTGTAAAAGACCTGGGAACAGGGTCTGAGAATATTATTGAATTTGACAGCCTCATCATGGCCCCGGGATCAAAACCCTTCATACCTCCCATACCGGGAGCAAAGGAACTGCTGCAAAAAGGAGTATTTACTGTCAGCTGTCCTGAAGATACAGCCCAGGTACTTCAGGCTGCAAAAGGTAAAAAACATGCAGTGGTCATGGGCGCAGGTCCCATCGGGCTTGAAGTGGCAACTGCCTTAAAAGCATTGGGTCTTGATGTAACTGTCGTGGAACTGCTTGATTGGGTATTTCCTAAAGCAATTGACAAGGATATGGCTGCCATTATAGAAAAATCCCTCAAAACAGAAGGATTCCAGTTGATAATGGGAAAGGGACTTGAAAAAGTGATAGGTCGGGACTATATCGAGTCTGTGATTGTGGATGGTAAGACAATAAATACCGACCTGCTGGTAGCAGCTTCCGGTGTTAAATCCGACCTTTCTCTGGGTCAGGAGGCAGGATTACATCTGGGCAGATTTGGCATTACTACTGACATGAGAATGATGACCACTGCCAGGGATGTCTATGCTGCAGGTGACTCCATTGAAGTCACAAATCCGATAAGTCACAGGCCCTGGGTATCCCAGCTTGCAAATTCAGCTTACAGGCAGGGCACGGTTGCTGGTACCAATGCAGCTGGAGGGTATGCTACATATGAGGGGTCAGTTACCACATTTGTTTCGTTTGTTAATGGTATTGAAGTAGCTGCTACAGGTTTCAATACTTTTTTCGCAAAGATATATGGATTTGAGATTATCGGTGCAAAAGCAAAGGGCAAGACCAGGCCGGATTGGTACCCCGGGGGGGAAGATATCAGTGTTAAAGTCCTGGCTGATGCCAGTTCAGGTAAATTACTTGGTGCACAAGCCATTGGCTCGGGAGCAGCCAGCAGAATAAATGTGGTAGCCTGTGCACTAAAAGGAGGATTGACAGTTCATGAGCTCTCAGAACTTGAACTAGCTTATTGTCCGGCAGTATCTGAAACCTATGATGTTTTAACCAAAGCATGTGACTTTTTGTTAAGGAAATTAAAAAAACAGTCTTTGCACGGTTTCGTACAAACTGTGCAAAACTATATATGTTAATAAATAAATCATTATATTGTGATAAATTATGACCGTAACACTTAACAAAAATGTATGTGATAAAAAACCATCCTGTATGATGGTAACATTATGCCCAGCTAGTGCGATCTCAATAAGACCTGGTGAATATCCAACAATCGATTCGGAAGCTTGTTTAGATTGCGGAAAATGTGTTGCTGCATGTCCCCATCAGGCATTAACAATTGCATAATTCCATGGGTTTTAACATATGGATGAAGAACTGGAAAAAATCAGGAAAAGAAAATTAAAGGAGTTGCAAGAAATTATGAATAAATCCCCATTACCAAATACCCCCATAGAACTGACAGACCAGGATCTCGACCAGGCCATCAGTAAATACCCCAAACTTGTGGTAGATTGCTGGGCTGTCTGGTGCGGGCCATGCAGGATCGTAGGACCTACAATTGAGGCCATTGCCACTGAAAAAGCAGGGGAGATCGTATTTGGGAAACTGGATATTGACCAGAACGGTCAGGCTGCTGTTAAATATGCCATCTCAGCTGTCCCAACCATGCTGGTGTTCAAAGATGGTCAATTGGCTGGAAGAATCATAGGAGCACTTCCAAAACAGCAGATCGAAGCTAAACTTGACGAAATCTTCAAATAATCCCGTATTTCCTTTCTTTTTTTTTCGTTTTCCAATTTTCCAGCAATCATCATCGCTTATTTTAAATACAAAGGATATTTATTAAAATAACATGGTTGGGTTTATTCCGACACTATTTGAATTTGTACCAGTTGGTATCATAACTGCTTTATTTTTTCTAATTGTGCTCTATGTCAAGCATGTGCACAAGTTGAACCTTCGTTCAGTGGGTTCAGATATCTGTCTTGGTGCTCTCTTTATACAGATCACAATGCTGGCATTGCCCTTATGGGCTACAACTTCAGTTTCAATTAATGTCATAGGACAATCTGTAGCAGTTATACTAACCCTTTTTACATGGATAATAACAAACTGGCTCTTGAAAAGAAGGAAACCTTCCCGGACATTTTCCACAAATTTTTTAAACAAACTCTTTAATAGGTCTAATAAACCCATTAATTTCAGGGAATTTTTTTCATTTGTGTTGGGTATATTTGCACTGTGTATAAGTCTGATGATGGTGCTTAATGTGATCGGATTTGGCTTAAAAGATTTCATGGTCCTGACCACACATCTTGCATTTGCAGCCATAACCTCCATGATTATTGGATACGCAGGACATGGGATTTACCGATATCTGCAAAACGAACAATTCACGCAGCAGTTCAGTCGTTTTTTCAGGGAAATAACTGCTGACAATGTACTGATAACAATTCAAGCAGGAGGAATCCAGATTCATGACCGCGATCCTGTCCAGCCTGTAGTTGATATTATAAGGGGCTCTATTATGAAGGGTGTACTTGGCCCGTCACTCTTTGGTTTGAAAATATTAAAAGAAAGCTGTATTGAAATTATAACCTCATCAGGTATGCGCCAGCAGAACTTGAATAAAGTTACTTTGCATTTTATCAATAATATTTATGATATCAACAAATTAGCATTAAGAATGGATGAAGACGAGGTTGCTATTGAATCTGTTATAAATTTGAGTGAGATTGGAGAAATTGCAGTTTATAATGGACTTGAGAAATCTGTTGAGGATATTCTCAGTAAACTTACCGAAAATTATGATGTTATTCAAATAAAGAAATTCGATACCATGAAACTGGTAATTATCGATTCAATTAGTCATATTGGATCAGCTGCTGCTGCACATGGTATGGAGTCATCAGCATCAAAAGCAAGTAATATGCTGGGTAATGTAGGGATTTCGGCAGTTCGGACAAAACATAAAACAATATTGAATAAAATAATCAACGTTCTTTATATCATAGGAGAAGCATCGGGCATTAATTCGTTGGAGAGTACCCTAAAGCAGACTGCGGTTAAATTACGTGATATGGGGACTTCATTAGTACAATCTGATTTGATATATGAAGCCCTACAAATAATAACAAAACTGGAAAAACTGGGTTTTGTTGCTGCATCCAATAAATTGGAACTGGCAACTGAACAGGTGTTATGGTCGATTAAGGATATTGGGGTGTCGTGCGGATATCAACGAAATGAGCAGGGGATCAAAGTGGCTGTAAATGCTTTCGCCAATATTGGGCTGGAGTCATCCCGACAAAAACTGCATGATGCGTTGGATCAGGCCATCTGGTCATTAAAAGAGGTGTCCAGATACCCAATTTCAGAGGAACTTGAGAGTTCTACAAAAAATTCCGCGAAATCCTTTGCCAGTCTTGCAACCGTAGAGTTTGATAAGGTAGAAAAGGCCATACATGATCTCAAGCAGTATTTTGGGTCTGATGAGACAGATCGTTTTGACAAGTTTGAGACCCAATATATTATGGAAAGAGAGAAGAACGAGGCTAATTGATGGAAAGTAATGTTTATGTCATGGATACTTCCGGATTTATAGTTGGTACAAATTTTATTGAAGGGACAATGGTAACAGTACCGGGTGTAGTGGATGAGATAATTGACAGCTCTACTCAATTGAGATTTGACTTACTTCTTGATAGTGGGTTGATGGTGGAATCACCTCTTGACAGTTGTATTGAACATGTCATTTCAGTTGCTAAATCCACTGGAGATGATAGTGTGCTGTCTGGGACCGATCTGGATATCCTTGCCAAAGCCCTGGAATTGCTCAGTAAAAGTAAAGTGATCCTGATAACAGATGACTATGCTGTGCAGAATGTGGCAGCAAGTTTGGGAATCGAATACAGGTCTGCAGGGTCTAAAGGGATCAAAAAAAATATTTTGTGGGAGTTGAAATGCAGAGGATGCGGGGCAATTGTCAAATCTGGCAATGAATGTCCGATTTGTGGTTCTGAAGTGAAAAGACATCGGGTAAGAGGCCAAAATGTTGTGGATTAATTTTATATTGTTAAAGATTAAATAAATCGGTGGTTAAAGAAATGAAAAATATCAGAGAGCTTATCGAGAAAGCTTTAGAACTTAAGCAAAGTGGATTATCAGAAGGACAGATTGCAGATGAACTGAATGTTTCCAGGGAAACAGCCACCTGGCTGCTTGCACATTCTCCAAAAGGTGATCTTTCCAAAGCTCCCAAGGATATCTATGTTAATTGGAGCAATATTGGCCGAAGTTCAAGACGCTTAAGCCTTACTGCCAGTGCACTGCTTGATTTGATTCTTGAACGTCTTGAAAGTTCCAGCACCAATGTTGATGTGGTTGTGGGTGTTGCTCTTAGCGGTGTACCCATTGCAAGCTTAATAGCCGAGGAACTTGAAGTGGAATTGGCAGTTTTCCAGTCAAATAAGCATGCTGAAGATGGTTCCGGTGGGATGTTGTCTCAGAACTTTTCAAGTGTAAACGGTAAAGATTGCATCATTATTGATGACGTGGTGACCACCGGGACAACTATACGTGAAGTTGTTGCACTACTCAAAGAAAAGAATGCAAATTCGACAGCCATAGGAGTATTGATCGATAAGAAGGGTTTTGATTCTATTGACAGTATACCTTTATGTTCTTTGCTTAGAGTGTCAAGGGTTGATAAGATCGAATAATTTTACATACATCTTAATTAATTCATTTTTCCTGATATAATTTGATTATAAGAGATTGTCGGATAACCCCTTTAATTCATGCTAAATTCATCCGTTTTTTCATGAATTCCAGGATTTTTCAGAAAAAATCTAATTTTTTCGCCAAAAAATCCCTATTAGCCCATAATTTACCTCAATATTCCCGAATTTACCTCACTTTTCAACACGTTTTTAGATAGCATACGCTACCAATAACATTTGCAAGCCTCTTAACATTAACAACGATAGCAGTGATAATAAATTGGACATTCACCTTCGGCAGACCCCAATATCTTGCTCTTGCCATCCCATGGAATCTCTTCATCTCAGCATTCTTTGGTTCGATATGTGCTCTTTCCTTCATATCATCCTTAAAATCCTGGGTTTTATTGTATTCTTTCGCCTCCATCATCAAATCATGATGTTTCCCTATGGTGATAGTCCTTCCCTCCTGTTTTGTGCATTGATCTTTTAGCGAACACTGGCTACAGACTTCTTCCTTGAAATAGAATGTTGTCGTCCCTTCTTTTTCATTATAATTTGAAATCATGGTTCTGTTCCCGGCAGGACATGTCACCCCAGTTTTATCCACAACGAATATTTCCTGGGATAGAAACCCGGTTGGATTGGACCCTTTTTGTATCGGAGCAACGACCGTAATTCCTCTTCCTAACATCTGAAACCTATTTTCGGCACCTCCGTAGTGAGTATCTCCTCTCATCTTTGGCGGCTTAGAACGGTTTTCTAGCTTCTCATCCACAAGAGGCAAAAGTACATTTCCGTCATAGGTATTACCTGCGGTTCCAATGATGTTTGTCACAAATCCATCATCTGATTTCGTTATATTGCCCTTATATCCTGTGAAAGGTTTTGAATCCGATTTAGCTCCATGTCTTGCATCTTCATCCACAAGACTTACTAATTTGTCCTTTACATGCTCTTTCTTCTTCTGGACTTTACCATTTTTTTCTTGTCGAGTAGAGCCCATAGCGCACCTCTTTCTGGGGTAATAACCCCAAGGTTAC
>JACUTQ010000129.1 GCA_014859725.1 Methanosarcinales archaeon
TTCTCTACTGAGCTGCTTTTTCAATTTGAAGAAGGATGCGCATGTTTGGCCGCAGCAATAAATATCCCCGTAATAATATTACGAGGCCTTAATGTACTTAAAAATAGTGATTTGTTGCTTTGAATCCAGTTTAATAGATATCATTAAATCTGATAAGTTCTAATTTTTAGTATTGGAAAAAAGGATTTATAATCTAATAGTGTTTGGCATAAATTGGTGGCTATTTGATTAATACAAAAGAGTTGTTGTCAACAATACTTTAATAAAATTTAAGTACGCCACGAACCTATTAAACACTAATAATTTTGAGGCGATATCAATTAATCTGCGATTCCTGGGCGGCTGTGGTGAAGTAGGACGCTCGGCTGTACTGGTGGACGACAACATCCTGCTAGATTATGGTATGAAGCCCAGCGATCCTCCTCAGTATCCTATCGGTGGCGTACGTCCGGATTCCATTATAGTATCCCACGGCCACCTGGACCATTGCGGGGTGGTACCTAACCTCATGGACCTTAAACCCGATCTTTTCATGACTCCAGTAACCAGGGACCTGGCGTCACTGTTAGCCAGGGATACCATGAAGATAGCAAAGGCAAATGGTCAGGTTCTGCCATTTATTATCGAGGATGTAAGGGATTTTGAACTGCATACAAATATTGTAGATTACGGTGTTGAATTCGATGCTTCAGGCTATAATGGAAGATTGTACGATGCAGGACATATTCCCGGATCTGCTTCTATTTACCTTGAAAATCCAACAGGTAGTTTGATTTATACCGGTGATATCAATCAACGGGAGACCCATTTACTTGGGCCGGCAAAACCCTTGCCCAACGCAGATGTATTGATCGTTGAGAGTACCTATTTTGGAACCGAACACACTTCCAGGCCTGAATTAGAAAATAAATTCATTGAAACCATCAAAGAGACAATAATGGGCGGTGGATGGGCACTTATCCCGGCATTTGCCATCGGGCGAACCCAGGAAGTGCTTATGATACTTGAGAAACACGGAATTGAATCCAGGGTTGATGGGATGGGGGTGGATGTGTATAATATCCTGAAAAAGCATCCTGCTTATCTAAAAAATCCAGGTCTGCTTGATAAAGCTTTCAAGTTAGCTTCTAAAGTAAATCCAAGGGAAAGGTCAAAGGTATTGGATGAACCCTGTGTGGTGGTCACCACAGCTGGTATGTTGAATGGTGGACCGATATTGTATTATCTAAAAGACATTTACGACGATCCCAGGTCAAAGCTCCTGTTAACCGGTTACCAGGTGGAAGGCACGAACGGTCGTTTGGCACTGGAGCGGGGATATTATGAATATAAGGGCAGGACTATGAAACTGGCCGCCCAACTGGAATTATTTGATTTTTCAGCACACAGCGGTGATAGCGGACTGAAAAGTCTGGTAGAGTCCCAGGTGGACGGCGGGTGTAAACTTGTGATTTGTGTGCATGGCGATAACACTGAAGGTTTTGCTATGTGGATTAATGACAACCTGGATGTTAATGCAGTATCACCTTCCATTGGTGACCAGATTTATATTTAATCAGACCTTTATTTGAGAACATGAATATTGTTATTCTCAGGATCGGACACCGTCCCGAGCGGGACCAGAGAGTCACTACCCATGTAGGACTGACAGCCCGTGCATTGGGAGCTGATGGAATGCTATTGGCTTCTGATGATAAAGGTGTTATCAACAGCCTGGAGGAAGTAACACAGCGATGGGGTGGCGACTTCTTTGCCCGTACTGTGACCTCCTGGAAGCAGGAGATCAACAACTGGCAGTCTGGCGGGGGGAAAGTGGTGCACCTGACAATGTACGGTCAGAACCTGCCAAACGTTATTGATGAGATTTCCAAGGAGGAATCTATAATGATAGTAGTGGGTGCGGAAAAAGTGCCTCCAGATGTTTATCATAAAGCAGACTGGAATGTTGCTGTAGGCAGCCAACCACATTCTGAGATCGCAGGCCTGGCAGTATTTTTGGACCGTCTTCATGCTACACGGGGTTTGGACACTTTGAAAAAAGAAATGCCGGGAGGCAATCTGAAGATCACTCCCAGTGAGAGGGGAAAGATCGTAACAGAGGTATAATTGCATGGCAAAGCGCAATCTTCAGAGGTTTCCTTCCATGGGAAAACATAATTCTGTATGGTACTGGAAACAGATAGTTTCGCCTTCAAGGGTTTTTTATCATTATTTACTGATGTCCCTTGCCAGGATCTCACCCTCCCTTCACCTAAAACACCTGCTCTATCGTAAAATGGGGATCAAGATAGGTCGTAATGTTTCCATTGCTCTTGAAGTCAACATGGATGTTTTTTTCCCGCATTTGATCGAGATCGGTGATAATACTATAATCGGTTTTAATTCAACCATTATGTGTCATGAATTCCTGATGAGAGAACATGTTACAGGTCCTGTGATCATAGGAAAAAATGTAATGATAGGGGCAAATACCACTATCTTGCCTGGAGTTAAAATTGCTGATGGGGCAGTGGTGTCTGCTCATTCTTTGGTGAACAGTGATATCAAAGGGTTTTCGGGTGGAGTACCTGCCAGACCCATTAAACAGGGTTGAAGTGTCAATGGATTATATCAAATTCTTTCATTTTTTCAAAGCTGATGCACGGGCAAGATATTTCCTATTGGGAATATGTATAATGGGGACTGCCTTTGGATTCTATTATTATGAATGGCAGCTGAGAATCTCACCCCTATACTATTGGCCTTTGATCCCTGACAGCCCCTTTTTTACATTGATGTTTGTGTTTGTACTGGCTGCCTATTCAATCGGTAAACGCAGTAACCTCTTCGATACATTCACGTTTATTGGTCTCAATAAGATCGGGTTTTGGACCCTTTTTGTGTTGATGTATGATTTTGATTACTATTTTTCACCTGATACCCGAGTATTCAGGTCGGTCCTGTTTTTGCTACATATAGGCATGATATTATGTTCATTTACCTTGCTCAGGGATATTAAACGGCCGAAAATTAACAAGATGGGTTTGTTGCTGACGGTTTTTTTAATAACTGACTATTTTGATTATATAGTAGGAACCCATCCGTATCTGAATACACCCAGGGTTGATGTGATAGGATGGGCTGCACTTGTATTAACCCTTAGCTGCTGGGGATTTGTGTGGTTAATAAATGCTGAGCATATTCCAAAAAAGGTTTAGAAAAAATAAGGCTGTAAATCAGACTCCTTTTTCCTGTTTTATCGCCATAATATCTTCTTCCAGTGTAAGGTTGTCTGCCTTATATATGATAAATGAAATGCACATCAGTATGAACGCTGATAAATTCAGCAAAAGCGGAACAATGATGACACTTCCTTGAAATCCACCACTATTTTCCCCACCAACAACAGTAGGATGATTAGTTGCAGACCATAATCTGATACTATAAAAACTTATAGGAATACTGATAAAACCGATTATTCCGAAAACCGCACTGAGACGTGCACGCTTTTCCGGCATATCTGTTGCCTGTCTGATCGCCAGGTAACTGACATATATGAGGAAAAGTACCAGCGATGTATTAAGTCTTACATCTCCCGGAGGCCAGTAACTCCCGTTCCATGCTGCACCCGCCCATATTGAGCCTGTTATCAGGGTTAATCCGGCGAATAAGACACCCACTTCTGCTGATGCTACTGCTTTGATATCCCATTTTTGATCTTTTTGCTTTAGGTATAAAATACTGGAGATCAGTACTAAGGTAAATGCGAGATATGCAGTCAATGCTATGGGAATATGGAAGTATGCAACATAATAACTATATAATTCATTATACCATGAAGCATCCGAATTAAAGAATTCACCAGTTACCGGATCCACGCCTCTCTTCAGATTTACTGGAATTGGAGCCATGAAGTAAATGTAAATTATGGCAGAACTCATTAAAATGATGGTCGCCGCGAATAATATTTTTTTATAGTTGTCTTTATCCATGCATTTCTTTCCTTATTAAGACTAAATTTGGAGTTATTTGTTATTAAATTATCTGACTGAAAAATCAATTATATTTCATGTCGATATTGGTAATGTAATTTCAATTGAATGCGATAAGATATAAAAGTTATACAGGAAGCATTATTGCACAAAGTTGAGGTATTGAGTTACTTTCTTTTTTTAATAAGGCATCTATTAATGTTACATTTCATCTGTGGATTTGGTACGATTTATATACAATGATTTTATGTATATCAATGTGAAGCAAGGCATAAGGCAAAGGTTAGGTCTATTTCTTGGTCCCCTTCTTTTTATTATTATTTTATTGAACAGACCTGAAAGCATGTCCTTTGCTGCTGCAGTTGTTGCAAGTGTTACCATTTGGATGGCTGTATGGTGGATAAGCGAGTCCATACCCATCTCTGCTACTGCACTGTTGCCTATTGTGCTTTTCCCTGCATTTGGTGCCATGAAGGTAGGTGATGTGACAGCTCAGTACGGACATCATATTGTATTTCTCATGTTAGGCGGCTTTTTTATTGCAATTGCCATGGAAAAGTGGAACCTGCACAAACGAATAGCTCTTTTTGTTGTGCACATTATCGGTATAGGACCCAGACGAATCATAGCAGGCTTTATGGTCGCTACTGCATTTTTGTCTGCCTGGATATCAAATACTTCAACTGCCATGGTTATGATGCCTATCGGGACTGCAGTAATTGCTAATATCTCTACTAAAAATTCTGACAAGAATTTTAATGTCGCATTGATGCTTTCTATAGCTTATGCCGCATCCATAGGCGGGATGGCAACACTTGTAGGCACACCACCTAACCTGATATTCGCGGGAATCTATCAGTCAATGTTCGGGGTGCAGGTAAATTTCTTTGAATGGGCATATTTTGGGTTTCCCCTGGCAGCTGTTATGCTGTTCATTACCTGGTTCTATCTTACTCATATTTGTTATCGTATCCAGAAAGACGAGATTCCTGGCAGCGGTGAGGTCATCAGGGCCGAAATGGCATGTCAGGGTAAAATTACCAGGGAGGAAAAACATGTACTTCTGGTCTTTGGCCTTGTAGCACTCTCATGGATGACCCGGGGACTGTTATGGGGTAAATACCTGCCACAGGTTACAGATGCAAGTATTGCTATTACAGGAGCGCTGCTACTGTTTCTGATACCTGCCAGAGAGGAACATTCTTTGCTCTCATGGGAGGATACTGCCAAAGTGCCATGGGGTGTTGCAATACTGATGGGTGGAGGTTTTGCCATAGCCCTGGGTTTCGCACAAACAGGTCTGGCCGAGTGGGTGTCTCAAAGTTTTGCTTTCATGGTGGTTATGCCTGTGTTTCTGCTGATCCTGGGAACTGTTGCCATTACTAAAATATTCACAGAGATTACATCAAATACGGCTACAGCAACTATCCTAATGCCCATTGCTGCATCTATTGCAGTAAGCCTTGGCATCTCACCCTTTGGGATTATGGCTGCTGTTGCAATATCTTCGTCTCTGGCCTTCATGATGCCTGTAGCCACTCCACCCAATGCAATCGTGTTCGGGTCGGGTTATGTCACCATTCCCCAAATGGCCAGGGCTGGCTTGTGGTTGAATTTGGTTACTATTATGATTGTGACCATGTTTACGTTTTTTGTGTTCTGACCATAAGCGGTTTGAGACCAAGGAATCTTATTATAATCTAAATCTCCAGGAAAAAAGTAATGGGTTTTTAGTCTCTAAGGAAAAGATGGTAATGGAAATCCCGCTTCATTTGTATTTTAATTCTGCATCTTCCATTATTATCGTTGTATTTTGTTTTGCAGGTGGATTTGAAAAATCTATTCTAGTTTTTCAACTCCAACCTTTTTGACAAATGGTTTATTAATCTTATCTCCCATCCAAGCAGGCTTTTTGGCAGGTGCATCCAAAATTTCTTTCCAGCCCATGAATGTATGGACTTTCTTGGTTCCCCGCTCTCGCAACTTTATCTCAACAGGTTTATCTTTTGTACCCCCTATGCGGTTAGCGGCCTTCAAAGCTGCCTGGCGTGGTTGACGACCGGTAAATACACTACCCTCGGATCCATCCGTATTTCTGATAACAAAGTACTTATTTTCTGCCATTTGTAACTTAATCTCCTAACAGCCCCAAGTGCTGTAGTAATCACAATAACATTACCCAATCATAAAAACTTCGTTTTAAAAATAATAGTGAAAAGGCATATTTCCAGCCAACTATGTCCAATGCATAGGAAATGAGCCTTATGGAAAAGACAGTGATGAAAAAACCAACTGCTGTCTGCAAGGTGAGAGCTGTTCCCATGTATTGTTTTTCGCTTAGTTCAGTGATAAGGGCAGAATACTGGGGACTGTCCGCCACCATCGCCATGCCCCAGATCACTGCAACAATCAGTACTATGATGGGATTGTGGCCAAAAAAGAACCCTATGATCATGGTGCATGACCCGCTTATAAAAAGAGCAAGCATATTAAATGGTATCCTACTATAGCGGTCTGCAACAAATTCCCCAATAACTGTTGCCATTGCTCCGGCAAGAAAGACTAGAAACGTACCAGCAGAAAAAAAGAGCAGAGGATCAGACATAAGATTTGACTGAAGATATGATTCTCGCAGGAATATGGGAATCCATGCCCACGGGCATATAACTCCCACATATGGCCGAAGTAATCATAATCATCCAACCTTACACCTTTGTTATGAACTATA
>JACUTQ010000130.1 GCA_014859725.1 Methanosarcinales archaeon
AAAATATGTTGAAAGTGATTGTTAGATCATAGAATTTTTACACGGATTTATACAGATTGTACTTTCAGGCTAGATTACTTCTTCAAGTCCGATCTCTTCAGAAGGGTTGGGTTACAAAACCCGCTGAAGAAAAGAGGGGGGATAGTTATAGAATTAATCCTTTTATCGCGGGATGATTCTTATTTCATATTCATTTGAGTTATGTCTGCACCATCGCTCTTAAATCGCCCATATTTCGGGCTGGATGATTGACTTGAAAGAGAAAACTACTGAATTGGGAACAATATTTAAATTTGCCTTAATTTGAATTTTTTACTGCATTTAGCTGTAAATTTAAATCATAAGGTATAAATATGCTTGATTGAATGATTAACCATCTAATTATACGTTAATTGGAATTTTATCCATAGAGGTATTGTATTATGAAAGAAAGAATCATACCAACTGCGCCAATTGAAAGAGTGATAAGGGCAGCAGGAGCCCATAGAGTAAGTGCAACAGCCAGTGCAGCCCTTGCAGAACATCTTGAAGAGTATGGTATTGAATTAGCAATACGGGCCAATAGTCTCGCCATTCATGCCAAGCGGACTACTGTGAAAGGTGAAGACATAGAAGAAGCGTTAAAACAGATGAAAAGATGAATATGGAATTTTTCCATTTGAACCATAGCCAGATCTACATTTGCATCCGTTTTTTAACCTAATTGGACATACAAATATTAAGATACTGCATGAGCTATCTTAGGATCAATAACTCCATTAAAATGAATTGATATCTTAAGACCGTTGGTTGTAGAGATCCCTACACCCAGGACTCCGCCTACATTGTTACAATATTCGTCTTACAAGCAATGAAGCTGATCATATATTGATTGTTTACTTCTCCCATTTTTCCCCAAATAATAATATAACTGCCAACTAATAAATATTTCGAAACATAAGCAGATCAAAATCCTATGACAAAAATAAGAGAAATTAAAGAAAGAGAACTTGTTTCCATCATAACTGAAATTATGGAAATATGTCCAATTTCAAATAGGCCATCTCTACTGGTTGCTGCAGGCAAGGATGACTGTGCTGTTATCGAACTGAGTAGGTCTGAACTTCTGGTCGCATCCACAGATATGCTCCACAGCAGTACTGATTTTCCTGCAGGCATGACCCCATGGCAGATGGGTTGGATGAGCATGGCCGTGAATTTGAGCGATATTGCAGCTATGGGTGCCAGGCCCATAGGAGTAATGGCAGCTATGGGACTGCCCCCTGACCTTGAGCTGGATAATCTAAAAGAACTGGTTGAAGGGATGAAAGCCTGTGCAGAGACGTACGGGACTCATATCATTGGTGGCGATATTGACCGACATGATGAACTGACTGTAGTGGGTTCTGTGCTAGGATCGACAGAAAAAGAACATCTCATATTACGAAAAGGTGCCAGGATCGACGATCTTGTATGCGTTACCGGTGAACTGGGCACGGCAGGAGCCGCACTGGATGCCCTCAAAAATGATACGAATGTGGACTCTGGTCTGGTTAAAAAATTCTATCAACCCACACCCAGGATTTTTGAGGGTATGGCACTGGCCCGAACAGGGTGTGTAACCTCAATGATGGATATCAGTGACGGGCTGGCACTGTCCCTGCATGACCTGGCCGCTGCTAGCAATGTTGGATTCTTTATTAAGTTTGAGGAAATCCCAATCCATGAGAATGTAAGGGATATTGCAAGGGATGATGACCAGCTGGTTGAATGGAGTATATATACTGGTGGTGATTTTGAACTGCTTTTTACATTGAAACCCGAATGTATTGAAAAAGCAGGTGAAGTTGCAGAATTCACAATAATCGGAAATATCACTTCTGATAGTATCACCATGCAGCGAAGCGGACGTATTAAAGATATTGAAGCAAGGGGATTCCAGCAGTTCGGGGATAATATTTAACAGTTCTAGAGCCTAAAGTTGATACCATGATCACATGTCCCATCTGCGGGAAACCCGACTGCATCCAGACAGCTGAGGCGGTACTGGATTCCATATATCAATTATACCTTGCCTGCCCGGAATGCTTGCCAGAACCAGGTTGGGATAAGAGTGCTCCGCTACCAGCTCAGCCAGGTGCTCAAAATATCAACAGCGATACCCTTTTGTGCCCTTCATGCGGCCGAAGACCCCTTGATGCCATAATGGGTCAGGTATTATCCGTTATGCAGGAACATGGGGACAGGGATGATGCAGCAGGACTGGCCAAGGTGGGTACACCACTTATCTCTCCGGGTTTTCCAATCATGTACCCGCCCAGGTTGGGGTCTGATAATCTTGTCATCATAGCAGATAATATCCAGCAGGTCAGTGCAGAAGATATTGTGAACGGGGTGCCAGAGGTCAAGGGAGTTATATTGCGAACAGGTGACCAGGCAGAGAGTGTGGGCATTCTTGACCTGGATTCAGAACCTCATGAATATATTCTCCTGTCAGGGTGTGATATGAGGGGTGATCTTGCCCAGACTATTTTCGGTGAGCTGGTGATCTATAAGCAGCAGAGCAGGATACATATCGAGTTCAACAACCAGAACAAGATGGGAATAATTGAGCAGCTGGACATGAAAGGATTGCTGGCCGGTGCAGTGGTGGTGGACGGTATGTGCGGTTCAGGCGCTCTTGGTATGATGACCATGTTAGCCGGAGCAAAAAAAGTATTTTTCAATGATGCCTGGCGCCCGGCAGTTGAGAACCTGCTATTGAATGTTGAGGTCAATAAGGATATTCTGGATGTGCAATTGGAATCCATGGTATCGATCAAAGACCTGCCCCTGGTTGGGGAGGAACCCGTTCTGGTGGCCAGAGCTATGCGAAACGGTAAAATTGTCGCTGAGATATTTTTTGGCGATCTGAGGCTCCTGGTTGATGTAACTGGTACCTGTGATGTGTGTCTGATAGATACCTACCCTTCGGCAGACCCTTCGGATTTTGTTACAATATGGTCTGAAAAGGCCGGCAATGTGATAGTGGTCTGATCAATATTAGTCTCTTGACGGGATGATTCGCGCTGCTATTAGTCCGGCCAGCAGACTTATCACCAGTCCTTCAATTGCCCATGTGAGATTAATTGGAATGTAATAATTTCAGACTGGATTTACAGGATTGACAGGATACAGGGCAACATTTCAATCCTGTTAATCCTGTCAAAAAGATCAAAGAAGGAACAAAGAGTTCGAGTCCAAAAGGACAGCATTTAATTATCACGGTAATTTTATATTTTAACAGCCATGGCAAAACACCCGTAAAATCCACCACCACGCAGCATTATCAAAACCCGGAAGAACCGCACATGTCCCAAAACTACAGACCTCCCGCCGCTCTCCACCCACAGCGAGCCCCCGGTGCCTGTGCACAGGACGGCCGCCAAGAGTTCGAGTCCATTAATTATTGCTATAGTAGGGAAATATGTGAGATTAATTGGAATGTAATAATTTCAGACTGGATTTACAGGATTGACAGGATACAGGGCAACATTTCAATCGTGTTGATCCTGTTAATCCTGTCAAAAAGATCAAAGAAGGAACAAAGAGTTCGAGTCCATTATTGCAATAGTAGGGAAATAGTCCAGCAGTATAGCGCAGGGCAGGTTTATCAGGTAGGACATAGCCATGTATGATTGACTGCTGAGCAGGAAGATTATCAATCCGTAGTAAACTCCTTTCTTTTTCCAGGTTTTTCCAGGTACTGATGCTTCAAAGATGTCATAGACAGAAACGAAGATCAGAGCAAATACAAAGGCAGAAAACATTGATATGATATAGAACGACATTGGCGGCGGACCGATTGCGGGCATCATGATCTTGCTCCACACCTGGGCATACGCTTCATCCGTATAATAATCCATGGTCAAAACAGCACCTATCGTGTGTATGACCTGGCTAATTACTAGAATGGCAATACTGGCTATGACGATCTTTCCGAGATTTTCTTTCCTGATACACATGGAAAATCAACTCCAGTAATTAAAAGATGTTTAAAGGTAAAAATATTTTGCATAGCAATAAATGAAAATGAGTGAAGATAGTAAGCCCCCTTCTGTTTGCACGGCACTTCCCCTTTCGGATGTGATCCGCATCTAAACGGCATTCGGCTAAGCACCAACTCGGCTGAAGTTACAGGCAATATATTTATTATTATTTTAAAATTTATTTAAATTAATGAATTTATATATATATATTTATATTGAATAAAAATATTTACGAAAAGTTTAACTAATTTAAACATAATAAGTAAACAGTAGAGTGTTACTGGAGGTATGGGCTCGACGGTACTAAATATAGTGTAAGTTATGAGGTAGTATCGGTGGAGGCGTTAGTATTGCAAATTAATGGACTCGATGGATATTAATCTTGTAATAGGCTCAATACTATTGACTTTGGAATGGGGCTAGAAACTACAGTTTAAAAAATCCGAGATGCATAGGGATTTGCCATAAAAGGTATTGTAGTAAATGCATCAAGCGCTAAGTGGGGCGCTATACAAAGTAGCCGTAGGCGAACCTTGCCTAATATTGGAAAATACAACTAAAATAAAGGTGTTAATATGAAAAATAAGATGGTAATATTAGTAGCGGTTTTGCTATTTGCAACAACTGTACAAATTGTTTCGGCTGACGATTGGCCAATGTTTCATCATGATTTGGCTCTGAGTGGATATTCGACTTCTTCAGCGCCAAACACAAATGATACTTTATGGACATATGATACTGGCAGTGCAGTATATTCGTCTCCTGCGATTGTGAATGGAATACTTTACATCGGAGACATTGATGGTACACTTTACGCAAATGATGCATATACTGGAGAGAATATTTGGACCTTCCCAACGGATGGACCCATATATTCATCACCTGCTGTGGAAAATGGGATTGTCTATTTCCTATCAGCATCTGGGACCTTCTATGCTCTGGATGCCGGAACTGGCACAGAGAGTTGGAGTGTATATATAGGAGGCGGTCCATGGGATTGGTCATCTCCAGCGGTTCATAACGGAAAGGTGTTCATAGGCGCAAGTAGCGGTTATATCCATTGCTTTGATGCAACTACAGGTGTGCCAATATGGAGTACATATATTGGTGGAACTCCAGATTCTCCCATAAGTGTGGCAAACGGAAAAGTCTTTAGCGGCACTCACAATTTCGATAATAACGATCCAACTCTTGTTGCTTTGGACGAAACCACTGGTGCAATAATTTGGGAATATGATTATTACCTGTATCATGGTAATGTAGTCGGTATGGTCAATAGCAATGGTGCAACCGTGGCAGACGGTGATGATGACGGTGACCTTGAAGTCTACTTTGGCGTTTACAATTGGGTTGGAGTGGGTGATCAGGCTATTTGCCTGAATGAGGCTACCGGTCTAGAGGAATGGACTGCAGATATAGGAGGTCATTCTACTTCAACACCTGCCGTACATGACGGAAAAGTGTTCATAGGCTCAGATGATTATAATATGCATGCTCTTGACGCGACGTCATCTGGTACAGAGATTTGGAGCTTTGCAACCGGCGGCCAAGTATGGTCAGCCCCAGCAGTAGCAGATGGAAAGGTATTTTTCGGCTCTTGGGACCATACATTCTACGCAGTAGATGAAATGAACGGAGATTTGATATGGAGTTACTACACTGGAGCAAGCAGAATGATAGGATCCCCCGCAGTAGCAGATGGAATTGTATATATTGGCAATGAAAATGGGAATATATATGCCTTCGGGATAATTCCTGTGAATATTGACATTAAACCCGGCTCCTGCCCGAACCCGATCAACACAGGGAATAAGGGAGTCCTACCTGTTGCCGTTCTGGGCACTGAGGATTTCGATGCAATGACCATTGATCCGGCAACGATCCAACTGACCATTACGGGTATGGAAGGAGTAGCACCGCTTCGCTGGAACTACGAAGACGTGGCCACACCATTTGAACCAGTAGAAGACGGACCATGCTGCCATGACCTTGACGGCGATGGATTCATGGACTTGACGCTCAAGTTCAACACTCAGGAAGTGGTTGAAACATTGGGACTGGAGGGGTACGCAGGAGAGATAATCCAACTTACCATAACGGGTAACCTCATGGAAGAATTCGATGGTACACCCATCAGAGGCGAGGACTGCGTCTGGATACTTGTTCAATAAAATATAAATTAAAGTGTATGGTTTTTCCATACACTTTTTCTTTTTTTCAAGCTTGATCAATTTCCCAATCATTGCCGCATTAATCTTACCGCTACCACCTCCGATCGCGAGCTAATGATCAATCCTTCCAGCATTCAATCTACAATTATTGCACATTGCAGGTTAATCAAGAAATACTGGGCCACATAGGACTGGGAACTCACAAGGAAGATTATCAGCTCTAATTATTAAGTGAGGTGTCATGACAAGGAAATGTTAACTTATCTCACATTTTCTAAGGATTATTTCATATTTAGTAAAAAATTCTTTGGATAAATAATTATGAGTGAGGATAGTAAGCCCCCTTCTGTTTGCACGGCACTTCCCTGAGGGATGT
>JACUTQ010000131.1 GCA_014859725.1 Methanosarcinales archaeon
CTGGGGGGACGTGCACATGGCTTTGCACTCGTCTTGTTCACGCACCACACCACCCGTCTGTAAAAACAGAATTACAATATCTCAACAACAAAACCTGCACCCTCTGGCCGAAGGGCAGCAGGGTGCAGCCAACCTTATACACTCATGCATTCCGGGTCTGGTGTGCTTATAATGGAAGAATACTTTCAGGGAAGCTTGTGCAACAGGACCGTGAGGATGAGCCAGCTGGTGTGCTGCTTGAGTGGATAAAGGCAGAAAAAGAAATACGTGAGCAGAACAATAAACCAATACGGAGGAAAACTCGTGGTAATAAAGCCTGATGAATGGTTACAACAGGCCGAATATGATATAGAAACAGCAGATTACCTATATGAAGGGGAAAGATATTTCTATGCTGTTTTCATGTGTCACCTGTCAATTGAAAAAGCACTCAAAGGGCTTTATGTTAAAAAATTCAGCAAAACGCCACCCTAAGGAAGTATTGAAATGGTTAAAAGCAAAGTAGTAGATGCAGTTACTTTCCTGCAACAATGCCTGAGAGAAACAGGGTTGGATGTCTCAAAGATAATTATATTCGGTTCACAAAGCCGAGATAATGCCACCGAAGACAGCGACATAGATATTGCCATCATTTCAAAGGACTTCAGCAATAAAGATATTTTTGAGCGAGCCCTGTTGACAAAGGATGCTGAAATAAAAACAATTCGAAAATTCATGATACCCCTCGACATTATCACACTTACATCAGAGGAATTTGAAAATGAAACCTCACCTGTTGCCGAATTTGCTAAAAGTGGGAAAATAATGTTTGCAGCTTAATAATGAGGAAATCCTGACCTTAATCCCAGCCCCATTCATCCTGCATCTGACCTCGCGCCCCCATACTTAAATGATGCCTGCGTCCGCTTGATACTTTAGATCATAGCCTTCGCAGACACATCAGGATCACCAGCACTGTGGATCATGGTGCCTCTCTCCTGCCTCCTCAGTCCCATTAATGTGATCAGATGATACTCCCTACCGCTCGGTTTGATGGACTGACGTCTCTGGATGTTCAGCAGCCTGGCCCACTTATCGATCATCTTCTCAAAATGCCGCAGGGTCAGCCTCTTGCCTATCCTCTCGTTTATGAAAATGTGTCCCTTCTTCCTGTTCCCCACATAATGTCGTAGCATTTCGCTGCACTGATACTGCCGGTCAGTTTCATGGTCTTGGGCGCACGTGTGTCGCCTGGTCCAGCGGTTGTACTTGCTCTTGGTCCTGGGGAAGGTGATCTCGCCGGTAGTGCGGTTCCACAGCTCGCTCCTGGATTCCAGGACCTCACTGGGTCGTGTGGTGGTCTCATTATCATAGTGCACGGTCTGCTGGGAATGCATAGCTTTGGTTCAATAAATGAATTAGATTTATATTCAAAAACAGCCTATCAAATTCTAGGTGAAAGTCATGAAGTTTAAAGTAGTCTTAGAACCAGCTGAAGAAGGCGGCTATGTAGTATATGTTCCCTCACTTCCCGGATGTATTTCTGAGGGTGATAGTAAGGAAGAAGCGCTAGAAAATATAAAAGAGGCTATAGAACTTTATTTGGAACCAACTGAAAATCCAATTTTAGCGAACAGTGCTGAAGTTGCTGAAGTTGCTGTCTAACTGGATATCCCATGAAGTTACCAGTAATGATCAGGTGAGAAAGTAATTAAAGCTCTATTAAAATCAGGATTTGTAAAAGTAAGGCAACGGGGTAACCTACGAAGGTGTCGGTTTATCTTCTTCGATCAAGGTACTGATGTTAAGCCCATCCAATTCTTCGCAAAGCTGTTTGGTGTAATATAATACAATTATTGAATAAGAGTTTAAAATATGTTCTTGCAGGGTGATTTTCCCTGCATTTCATTTTCATTCTCAATTTGTAATCATTTGAGCTATTATACAATAATTATTCATTTAAATCCCCAAATTTAACCAAAAGTAATAACAAAACCTATTTTACATAACATCTTATTAGACGCCGATAATGGAGATAAATACATGAAGATCCAAAAACCCAGGGGTACAAGAGACTTCCTGCCAGAGGATAACCACAAGAGACGATTTTATGAGAACAGGCTGCGGGACACGGCAACCAGGTGGGGATATCAGGAGATCAAGACCCCCACATTCGAGAGCATTGATCTGTTCACTGTAAAATCCGGTGAAGGTATCCTGGGAGAGATCTACAATTTTAAGGACAAGGGCGACCGCGAGATGGCACTCAGACCTGAACTCACCGCACCTGTGATGAGGATGTATGTCAATGAACTCCAGAGGACGCCAAAACCTGTCAAGCTTTATTATTTTGATAACTGTTTCAGATACGAACGACCACAGAAAGGAAGGTTCAGGGAATTCTGGCAGTTTGGTGCTGAATTGATCGGAAGTCCAAGGCCACAAGCCGATGCAGAGGTTATTGCCCTGGCCTGCAGGATGTTAAAGGCAGCAGGGGTAGAGGGAGAACTACATGTTGGACATCTTGGCATTATCAGGACTTTGCTGCAGGGGTTGAATGATGTGGTACAGGGTCAGATCATGAGGCTGGTGGATAAAAAGGATGACAAGGGTCTTGAGGATTATCTTGAAGAGATCGATGCCGATATTGAAATGAGGGAGAAGCTCTTTGAGCTTATAGGCCTGACCGGGACTGAAGCCGTAGCAGAGGCCAGGAACCTTGTGGGAGATATTGAAGACATGAATACCTTCCAGGAACTGCTGAACCTGCTGGATGTGTACGGCCTGGAATACACTATCAATTTTGGGATTGCCAGGGGCCTGGATTACTATACAGGTATGGTCTTTGAAATTTACAGCAGTGGTCTGGGAGCCCAGAACCAGGTATGCGGCGGCGGTTCGTACAGGCTTGCCAAATTGTTCGGCGGGGAAGATGTTGCTTCCACTGGTTTCGGCCTGGGATTTGACAGGATTATGGAAGTATGTACCATCGATGTACCTGTGGAAGATAAAGTGGTTGTGGTTTATTTTGAAGAGACCCGTGATGAGGCAATGCGTATTACAGCCATGCTCAGGGAATACCTGATAGTCGACATCGATGTAATGGGCAGAGGTTTTGGTGCGCAGTTAAAATATGCCAATACCAAAGGAGCCAAATGGGCTGTAATAGCAGGTGAAGATGAAATATCACTGGGCAAAGTCGGTCTCAAAAATATGGATTCGGGCCAGCAGGACCTGGTAAACATTGATGAACTGGTTCAAAAAATAACATCCTGATCCACTATATCATATCAAGCGGGATTGAACCGTTATGAACAGATGTAGCCACTAATATACCTTCCAACCCGATATCTTTCAACAGACTGATATCCTTCATATTCCTTATGCCGCCACCTAATATTATATTGTGATTTGAATGATCAACGACCTCTTTTAAGAAGTTAGTATTGATCCCGCTAGAGGTGCCTACATTGCTCAGTTCCAGTATTATCAGGTCATTAATATCATAACTGTTCAACATCTGGACCAACTTGATGGGAGGGATTTGAAATTCGGCTTCATTTGTAAGTATCTTGCCACCTAAAATATCAATACTAAAGTTTATGGTTCTTGGGTAGAAACTGCAAGCTTCTTCTAACAAACTTTCAGTTGCTGTTTCTGTACCTAAGACGACTGATTGTGCGAGCTCCTGGCCAAGATGAACATCATCCATAGTCGAAGCTCCCAGGTCAAGCATGGATTTGGCCTTCCAACCCATCTTTTTAATGATCTCATCATTGTTACCTGTGCCTCTAAGCCTGTTCAGGTCAGCTATGTACACTTCACGGGGAGTAAGTTCATTAACAATGTAAAGTGGCTCTGAATTTGAACATACACAACTGAATTCATGAATGGATCTATATTTTTCTCTCTCACCCTTTACGGCATGTACTACTTTTCCATTAAAAATGTCCAGTACAAAAACTACACGAAACATAATAATTTTATTAATTCTTCAGAATAGGTTATTTTCATATCGTTTCGTATCTACCAATATGGTTTTTATTATTAAAGTCTTGTGGATTGGATTATTTTGAGAATAATTTTAAGGAAACATATAGTAACTTATTTATTAGGACAAAGTAGTATTTGAATTTAATTTCGGAGTAACTTTATATGAAACTACTTGTCAGCCCAATCAATATCGATGAAGCGCGAGCTGCTGCAAATGGAGGAGCAGATATCATCGATGTAAAGAACCCCAAAGAAGGGAGTCTGGGAGCCAACTTCCCCTGGGTTATAAGAGCTGTGAAAGAAGCAGTAAACTCAAAATGCCCAATAAGCGCCACCATTGGAGATATGAATTATAAACCCGGTACAGCATCCCTTGCAGCGCTGGGAGCTGCTGTGGCAGGAGCTGAATATGTCAAAGTAGGATTATTTGATGTCCAGACCACGGAGCAGGCATTTGATATGGCCAGAAATGTTGTAAAATCTGTAAAAGATTATGATCCAAATAAGAAAGTGGTAATTTCCGGTTATTCAGATTATAAACGTATCAATTCCATTGCTGTAAGTAAACTGCCTGCTGTTTGTGCAGACTGTGGTGCCGATGTGGTAATGATGGATACAGGCATAAAAGATGGGCGTTCGACTTTCGAGTTCATGTCCCATGAAGAATTATCCAAATTCGTAGCATCAGCCCATGACCTGGGTCTTGAGACAGCTATCGCCGGAACTATCAAATTCGAGGATATAGAACCATTGAATAAGATCGGTCCTGATATTATTGGTGTCAGGGGCTGCGTGTGCGGCGGAGACCGGAATTCTGCAATTCAGCAAGAGCTCGTAGAAGCGCTCAAAGCCAGAATGGTGTGAACTTTTCAGGAAATTTCCAGTTCCCTGAGCAGTGATGCCGGGACAATTCCTTCTTTTGTAAAACCTGAGGATTTATAATATTCATCAAGCATCAGGTCCAGGTCTGCCTGGCTTATTGATTTGCCTTCTGTCATTACTTTCTTAGGCAGTGTATCATGAGTTCTGTTAAAGCCTTCATGATTGTTGAACGCCCGGGTAAGTACTGCCAGCCGTTTTCCAATCAGATCGAATTCTGCCCGGCCCATATCAAAACCCGCTGCTGCAATATAAAGATCAAATAGATCATCCAATCCGGCGGCAGCCATTAATAAGAATTTACAGACCCCAATAGAATCAAGAATAGCGTTTAGCATCTGACCATCCCATACCATTGCACCTTTTCCCCCACATTCCAAAGGGTTCCCACTACCAAATGCTTCCTTGCCGTACATCCAGGGACGGATATGACATGCACCCCTGTCAGAGACTGCATAGGCCAGGGCCTGTCCTCTTGCAGCCTGGGGCAGGTATGCAGGGATTTCCAGTCCCTTCACATTCATAGCAAGATCATCTGAGTTATTTCCTATCCTGGCAGCTGCATCTCTGTTACCATCGGCAGCAAATGCTAATTTGCCTTTACCTGACCCCATCATATGAATGGTCTCGATCAGTGCATCAGCATTCCCGAAGGACAGGTCCAGGCCGCCTGTATCTTCAGAAGTTATCAATTCCCTGCTAAAGCATTCCATTAAAAAAGAGATTGTGCTGCCAGTGCTCATACTGTCCAGACCATAGGAATCACACAAATGTTCGGCCTGTGTTACCACTGCAGGATCATTGATCCCGCAATTGGAACCAAGCAATGTAATAGATTCGAATTCAGGACCGTCGTGTACAAGCCCTTTATACTTGCCTGCTTCTACCACGGCCAGGTGACTGCACTGGATGGCACAGCCCCTGCATGATCGTCGTCTGTTTCCACCATCCCATAATTTTTCCATAAAAGAAGGACCATTAAGTTTTTCAGAAAGATTATCATCCCTGCCCGATGTGTAATTGCGGTTACTCAGGCCACCGGTCTCATTTACAGGATCTACCAGCTGGGAAGTGCCCATCTTCCTGAGAGTTTTTACGCCCGGACTGGTCCTGACCTTATTATAAATCCTCTTCCTGGCTGCTTTAAATGCACCGGGATTTGCAGGTTCGTATCTCTTGTGGCCTGTAACCACAATGGCTTTTAGCCCCTTGCTGCCCATTACCGCCCCCAGGCCCCCCCTGGCAGCAGTGCGGTACTCGGCAAATACACATGCCAGTTTTGCCATGCGCTCCCCGGCAGGCCCAATTGTTAGCACCCGGGATTCCCGGTCAGTTGAATGGCGTTTTTTTAATATTTCCTGGGTCGAGAACGTATCGTTACCCCACAGATCGGCTGCATCCAGTATCTCCACATGATCGTCAGTGATGTTGACATATACGGGTAAGTTGGATTTTCCTTTTATAATGATACCTAAATAACCGGCAAAGCGCAGTTCTGGTCCCCACCAGCCGTTGCAGTGGCTGTCGTTCCAGGTGCCGGTCAGGGGGCTTTTGGCGCAGACCGCAAAGTTGACGCAGTTTGTTACGGGGGCGCCGGTAAGGGGGCCGTTCATGCGTGATCGGTTAAGGAATCTAAAAGGCTTACTGCTTCTGTTTTTTGAAT
>JACUTQ010000132.1 GCA_014859725.1 Methanosarcinales archaeon
GTATTACGAATTATTTGAGAATGGATACTGTGCCCGAGTAAAAACTGGTCCCAAGTTATTTCACCCTCTCCTCGAACGATATAATCGATACACGGGTGCTCCTTCATTATATTGTTATACATGAAAGTAGGATGAGTTCCTCCAAGAACGATTTCTATTTCGTTATCTAATTCTTTGATCGCGCTAGATATTGCAAGGCTACGAGGAAGACTGGGTGTTGATGCCATGCCTCCGATAAATACAATAGTTGGTTGTTTATTCACTATGTATTCACCTATCGCAGCATCATTGCTAAACTGTTCTTCTTGTTTACAGAGGTATCATTTGTTCATTTGTTGTCCATATTGTTTGTTTTATACGTGCCCCATTTTAGCGCCATAATTGTTACATTGGTTTAGTCATTCTTAAGGATGCACGAGAACGCCTATCGCTGCAATAACTATCCCCGTACTAAAGTACAAGGTCTTCAAACAACATAATACTAACCTTGTTATGAACCTCGGACAAATATCCCGGGCATGTATATAGGGATTATCCCTCATTATAATTTTAGCAATGACAGTAAGATGTAACCAAAAACAAACTAACATTTAGAAGTGAAAGTATATCTTTAGGTACATCATGCACCCTATAATGGTCATGTGGGAGCCTGGAAAATCAGGGCGCACTTGTTAAACAAAAGGTTTAAAGATATAAATTTTTGTATGCATTCAAAAAAAATGGTACAATATATATTTGGATTACCTAAATCAAGTGGCTAAGAAGACTTCTAATTTTAAGATAATGCCATTTACCCTGTGATTTGAAAGGGATACTTCAAAAGGTTTATTAGCAAATGGTTGTAGTTACTTTTATGCCTGAATTCAATGTTCAAACAAAGCGTAAGCGAATTAACGTTTTTAAAATCGGTGATTTTTATATGATAAAACATTTTTTTGATAACAAAGAAAGTTTCAAAAACATGGTAGATTATTACAATCCGGAAACATATCAATTCGTAATGAAAAACGAAGAGGCAAAAAACAAGGTAATAGAATACCTGCAAATGAAAGCAGGATTTGATATTCAGATTATTGAGGATCCATCTAATTTTATGGTGAAAATTGGTAAAGATAAGAAATATGGCGCCATTTTGAGAAATTCAATCGATTACAGAGAATCGAAGGATACAAGAATATTCGTGATGAAAGACATGGCAGCTGTTGAGGAAGCTGTTAGTTTGGGTGCTGAGAAATATTTGGGTTGAAAGATCAAGAAATATAGTAGATGCTTTTATCTCACAAGATTTTCATAATGTAGAACTTCTTACAGCTTCATGCGTACATTTAAAATTGTTTTACGAATTTAAACAATAGAATATCATTTTTTAGGATTGTCTTTGTCTTCTGTTACTTTCTGATGCTCTTTCCTAATGTGATCATTTAAATAATCCATATAAAATAATAAAATAAAAAACATTATTTTGGATTGTTGAATCATAATCTCTCAAAAATAGGGTTTTCCGACAATCTCTTGGCAGACCCAACCGCAGCAAATCTGCGGGGTATAACGATTGAGATTAATTTTTCCTCACTGAAGAGATTTAAAAAAAAAGAAAGTAAGACCAGGTCTTACTTTAATATCTCATGCAGGTGGAATTTATATGGTCCAAGACTGCCGCCGAAATTGCCAGCTGATATTTTTTTAACTCCCGGGATCATAACTGCCGCTTTAATGCCTGTCAACATTGCCTGGGAAATTACTTTATCATTCAGCCCGTTAATGACGATCTCATAGATACCATTTACATCTGCGGGTACATTGCTGCCTTCCACTTTATTCTTGATGCTGGGAGAGAACTTTTCATTGGAAGTAGCTTTCAGGAATGAATATTTGTTTGCTCCTACTTTCGAACCACTGGCCACAATCCCACCAGGGAATGGTGTTATAACGCCTTCAACCTCAGCAATGGCATCCACTGCAGCTTCAGCTGCAGTAAGGGCTGACATCTGGCTATCTGCCAGGATAAAGAAGTTGCCGCCTGCGATACCTTCCACTGCACCGATATTCAATTCAGTTATGAAGTCTCCTTCCATCATTGGGATCCTGTACACCTGGCGCCCGCCTATCTCTTCCAGCGTTTCCATCCCGTCCCCGAAATAACGAAGCTTGTTTCCGGTGTCAAACTGCTTCTCTGCATCAGGAAGACCATTATACATATGGGCCGTCGGTGCAGGCAGTACGCAATCACCAAGCCTGCTCATCAATTGTCCTTCCATGCTCTTATAGCCGAATGTGCATAGCTGGATATATACTCCGGGCCTGCCGTCGGGGGTCTTATCAGGTCCCACTACTTTTTCGATGCCGCCTTCAGCCGGACAATGTATGACTGAAGTCCCGAATCCTGTTGCTTCTGTAGCTGCCACCATTGCCCACCTTTTGGTGGCTCCTGTGATCAGTACTCTTGCGATCTTGATCGGAAACGCTTCTGCGAATGTATCTTCTATCTCTACTCCATTTAATTCCATAAAATATCCCTCTAGGTAACTGATTTTACTGATGCATACATATACTCTTCGAAATTGTTCGGTTTTGATAAGTATGACAGGTCATGAACTGGTTGTTGAAGTGGTACGAAGCACCCGCCGCAAAAAAACAATACAGGCTAGAGTGGTGGGGGAGAAGCTTGTAGTTTATCTTCCAATTGGATTAAGCAAAAAAGAAGAATCCGAATGGATTGAAAAAATGCGGGATAAGGTCACTAAAAAACGTCTCCGTATAGATCTCAATAATAATGATTATCTAAAGTCGAGGTTCAATGAGTTCAATAAACGGTATTTCAATAACCAGCTCAAGGTACATTCAATTGAATATGTTACAAACCAGAATACACGTAGCGGCAGCTGTACTCCTGTGAATGGTACAATCCGTCTGTCTCATAAACTGGCTGATATGCCAAAATGGGTACTGGATTACGTGATCATACACGAGATGGCCCATCTGGTGCATCCGGATCATTCAAAAAAGTTCTGGCAGAAGGTCAATGAATACAGGTATACAGAACGTGCCAGAGGGTTTTTGATATGCAAAGGGTTGGAAGACGGATCTAATTAAAATACCATATAAAAACATTGAATAATGTAACAGACAAAACAAGAGGATACCTATGAACAACCATCCCACACACCTGCTACGCCAGACATCATCAACCAAGTTGAAAGATAAGACCATTGTACTGGCGGTCACTGGCAGCATCGCAGCTGTCAGAACAGTGGAGCTTGCCCGGGAATTGATACGACACGGAGCAAGGGTAAAAGCAGTGATGAGTGGCGCAGCAGCAGGAATTATACATCCGGATGCACTTCATTATGCTACAGGTGAGCCTGTGATCACAAGAATTACCGGGGCTGTGGAACATGTGGAATACTGCGGTGAAGGTGGTACAGCCGACCTGCTGTTAATAGCTCCGTGTACAGCAAATACTATCAGCAAGATGGCATTGGGAATTGATGATACACCTTCCACTACATTTGCAGCCACAGCTTTGGGAAGTGATATTCCCATAGTAGTGGTTCCGGCCATGCATGGGACCATGTTCAAACACCCGGCCATTGTAGAGAATATAAAGAAATTGAAGGGAATGGGAGTACATTTTATTGGGCCGGTAATTGAAGAAAAGATTGCCAAGATCAGTACCAATGAAGAAATTGTATTGTGTACCCAGCGGATTCTGGGGGATAACAGCCTGAAAGATAAACGGGTGATCATAACAGGTGGAGGTACTATGGAATCAATAGACCCCATCAGGGTACTGACGAACAGGGCCTCGGGGCGTACCGGGGTCGCACTGGCCCAGGAAGCTTTTCGCAGGGGTGCGGATGTGGTGCTGGTACATCCAAGAAAAATGGGGTTGTACGGTATAACTGAAGTGGCAGCTGAATCTGCAAATGAGATGATGAAAAGTGTGCTTGATGAAATAGACAGGGGCTGTGATCTACTGGTGAGTTCCGCAGCCATATCAGATTATACAATAGAGCCCCGAAAATCAAAGATTAAGTCCGGCCAGGAGCTTTCTCTTACCCTGCGCCCTACTGCTAAACTGCTACAAAAGGTCAGGGAAAACTATCCCAATCTGGATATTATCGGTTTTAAGGCTGAAACACGTATCAGTGAATCTGAATTACTGGCAAGCGGCAAAGAACTGCTAAGAAAGTATGGTCTCTTGATGGTGGTTGCCAACGACGTGGGTGAGTCAGGGATGGGGACTGAAGTTAATTCAGTCTATCTTCTGGATTTTAGTGGAGCTGGTGCGGGTCCCTTAAATGACACCAAACAGCTTATTGCCAGCGCTATATTTGAGAAGTATATTGGAGCATCAAAATGACAGATGCATTTGCGCCTGCCCATATTACCGGATTTTTTGCTGTAAGACCTGACCCTGATCCTATTAAGGCAGGTTCTGTGGGATGTGGTTTCTGCCTTGAGAAGGGAGTTACTGCCAGTATAAAGCAAGATACAGAAGAACTCGTTATCAAGTTTAATAATGAACCTATTAAATTTCCTACAGTAGAGTGGGTAATTGAAAAACTCCTGGGTCAGAAACCTAAATTAACAGTTGATCTTAAATGTGATGTTCCGCTGGGTTTTGGCTTCGGGGTAAGTGGTGCAGCTGCCCTTTCATCGGCTTTTGCAATACGATCGGCATTTGATCTTGAAATGGATATGAACCGGTTGGCTGCCGTGGCCCATGTTGCAGAAGTTGTGAACAGGACTGGTATGGGAGATGTGGCAGGGCAATGTGCAGGAGGTGTGGTGATCAGGACTGTACCCGGTGCACCTGGACCAGGGACAGTTGAAAAATTGGCGGTAGATTCCCAACAGATATCCTGGGTGTGTCTAGGCGAGATCTCAACAGCATCGGTCCTTAAGGATGAAACCACTATGCATGCCGTAAACAAGGTTGGTGAGCGGGTATTGAAATTACTGGTAAAAGACCCTGGTGTTGAAAATTTCATGTCGCTCTCAAAGGAATTTGCAGTTGAGACCGGGCTTATCAGTCTCCGTGCCCTGGACGCCGTGGAGGCTGTGGAAGCTCAGGGTGGCATGGCAAGTATGGCTATGCTGGGGGAAACAGTATTTGCACTGGGTGGTGGGGATGTATTATCAAGGTTCGGAAAGGTAGACAGCAGCAGAATTAGTATCAAAGGGGCACGTTGTTTAAAGGAAGGCGACTATCTGACTCTTTCCCAGCGATAGATTAATAATTGACATAGACATTATAAAGAGCCGATAACAAATAATAACACAGGAAGGAAGATATGGCAACATCAAGAAAAAGAGCAAAAATGAAGCGTTATTTCAAAGAACTAATTCACACTTTCCGATTTACTTTTGAAGACATTAGCCAGACTAGTGGTATTGAAGTTGAAAGATTAAAAGCCATCAACAAAGGTGAGGAACCTACTCGTGAAGAGGGATTGATTATGCAAAGAATAACTTTGGCGATGTCAAGAAAACGTGGCGAAGATACTGGAGAAGAATCTGATTAATTAGTCTCAGGCTAATTTTTTTTTCATGTTAATATGAAATAAATCATTTGTATAAAACCTATTGTAAACCCTAGTATTCCGCCAATTATAGTAATATGTCTTAATTCATTAGATGAGACTCTGAGCACAATATTTTCCAGTTGTTCAATATCATAGGCTTCTATATTGTTGACAATGATCTCTTTAAAGTCCACATTTCTTTCGATCTCGTGAATAAATTCGCTGATCAGCTGGTCTTTATTGGTATTTATTGACCTCTTTGCCCTGTTACGCAGATATGTATTTATGCCAGTATTGATCCTGGACAGAATATCGCTTTTTCCATTGTTATCAGGACTGAATGAATTATCCACCATTTCATCAATTAGAGGAGTCAGGTCTAATTCTTTTAGAACCTTGGACAGGTCCTTCATTGAAATAAGTTCGTCTTCGATTGTTGCTGCGATACCTTTGGAAATATCATTCCTGCGTTTTGGCAGCAATCCCTGTAGTACAAATGGTCCGAACTTAATAGGCTTTTGTGGCCTGAACAGCATTTTCACAGCAATATAATTGGTACCATAACCGATAACAGCTCCAATAAATGGAAAAAAATACGGGGTATAGTCCATGTTTTGAATTTAATTGCTGACTATTTTAATGTTGGCTTGAATAGCTCGAAAATCAAATGTTGCGACGGCACACCCAACCGCAGTAGAGCTGCAGGGAATAGTTATAGGACAACTGTCAAAAAAATCATGGAGAAAGGAAAAATTTCAGGAAAGGATATACACCATCAGAATAGTAGATATTAATTAAGATGTTATATAGCACTCCCGTTTTTAGAGTGATCAATGTTTTTCATAGGAAATATTGAATGAAATGTATGAAGTAAATGAAGTGGAGAATTGTGTTAGATAATAATTTGGGACCAGTATAGATTTGGGGCACAAAAAATCGATCAAAAATATCCA
>JACUTQ010000133.1 GCA_014859725.1 Methanosarcinales archaeon
GATTTTTTTGATGTATGTTGTCCTATCTTCGTCTCCCTGATTGATTTCGATTTCATTATAAAGTTCCTGATCCAACCTTATAGATATGTGTGGCTCAATGTATCACGTGCGTTACACATATAAAAAATTAGATGTGATACAGAAATTTATATTACCAAATTTATATTTTTGCATCATGGTTGCAAGCAAATGAAACTTTTAGATTTCAAATAAAAACTATGTTGTAAAGCGAAATATTTCCTTTTTGTATATCAACATGTAAAGGCTCATTTTAGTTTTTAGAACATTAAGTAATTTGAAGGTTTGATTATCTAAAACAATCAATTTTCTACCTAATTAGGCAAAATACGAACAGGTTATTCTACAAAAAGGCAAATAATAAATATGTGAAAAGTGCAAAAATTCTGTTTTCTCTACAATCTCCCTATGTGTGGGTTTTTTCAATTGTTCTGTGCGTAGGTTCTTGGCGAATTATTTATAAAGTAGATAATATTAAATTTTTCTATTTTGTTTGTGTTAAATTCCGATCATCTTTGTGAGCATGAATCTCCCCCATCCCGCAGCCACAGCCGTGCCACCCCCGAATGAATTCGTAGGCATCCATTTGTTGGAGGTCGGGTGTGTGGAATTGAATGTGGACAGATTTGGAATCTCAATGTAAGTTCTCTTTACTGCTTCCGTTCATACAATAAATCTTTGCCTCCGATATCCAAACCGAAAGATACCTTCAGAGCACCCGTGTGGCATGTATTGACACAGGTCTGGCATAAGATACACTCCGTAGATAGAACGCGAGAGTCCATTTTGATATAATCAGGGATCTGAATATCCATTGGACACGTCTTCATGCAAGCTCCGCACTCGTTGCATTTTTCGCTATCTCCCTGAATCTTGAGCAATGAAAAGCGAGTCGTAATCTTGAGAATTGTGGTTATCGGGCAGACGTACTTGCAGAATGCGCGGTTATCCTTAAGCCAGAAAGCCATTATAATGCCAGTGGAGTAGTAAATAGCATTGCCAGCAAGAAGCCAGTATAGTTCAGTGATGCTTTTACTTTCAACACGGTATCCTAATCCAAACCAGAGCAAAAGCACAAAACTGAGGCTTAAAATGAAATGTGTATAACGCAACCATCCCCATTTCTCCGGGATACGCCCGCTGCTGCGTTTATACGGAAGGAAGTCCAGTACCATTGCAGTCCAGCATGCCCAACTGCACCAAGCCCGATTAAACAAAATCGGACCTAAAATTTTCGCTATCAAGTAATGGATGACAGAACCAGAGAAAAATCCAGCCAGCAGGTAAAAAAAGAAGCCTTCAATCTGCAAATTCTCAAAGTTCAGGAAACCCAGAAAGAAAAGCAAGTACCCACCAATGAGAAACATAGCCAACCTGCGACCCAATGGCTTTTTCTTCCTTGGAAGCGCAGAGTAAACACCAATACCAATACCGATCGCAGCCCCGATGTATAGAAAATTGAATAGATAGAAAATATCTCCCGTGGATCGCCACAGGACTATAGCAACAATCCAGAACGGAATCAGGATTGCCAGCGATGAAACCAACTCTTTGAAGTCGAATTTGTCCTCGTCTTTCATCTTTCGCGACATCTATTTAAAATTGTTATTACAATAACGACTATTAGATACCCATTTCCCCTAACATTGTATATTCCGGTTTGTCCCAACCGCAGCAGAGCTGCGGGGTATAACTATTGAGATCAACCATCCTTAATGTTGTTCTAGGGTGGCCTTTTTGGCTTGGGTTTTATAGTTGCATAAAGCATCAGTTGAAGGAGGCTTACTACTGTTATGACTGTTTTTGTTGAGTCGTTCATTTAATAATTTGACGCTTTCTTTAAGTTCTGCAGTTCTGGCGGTCAGTTGATTTATTAAATTGATAACTGCCTCGGGCCCTGCTTCATAAATTGTAAGAATTTCTTCACGTTCCATATCAATCCCCTCAGATTAATGGAAAAATTTTGTTGCTTTTTAGAATATTAATTTGAGATGATGTCAGAGTATTTTGATTTTTCGATTTAGGTGCTTTTCTTAAAAGTAAACCGTTTATAGGGTGGCTGAATAGTTACGAAAATCTTATAAATGAATTAAGATATTTGTTGATTGAATAAGTAAAGAAGGGGATTTATGAAGAAATTATTGATATTCTGTTTTTTAATTGTAGGAATTATTTTTCTTTCAGGTTGTATTGATGAAGAAAAAGCCAATTCTGAACCCTCAAAGAATTCACAATCATCAGGAATACTCATTAAAACAACTCATCCCTACGATAACAACTCATATGCAGAGCTCCTTCGCTTAGTAGAACGTATGTTTACTTATCCTGGAACTCCTATGGAAAAACCCTTTACTTTTCTTCCGGGTGAACTACCTAGTGATTTACCAATAATTATTCCTATTCCTGAGGACGCTACGATTATAGGCAGTACAGTGCGCTTTGAAGATGATTATCAACAAGTTCAGATATTTCTTGATGTGCCTAGAGAGCCAAACAAAATTTTGGAATTTTACCGCAATAATTTGAATAAAACTGGATGGAATGAATTAGAAAGTTCTTACCAAGATGAGGGGGGTTTTGTACATTTTCCTTCCATGTCTGAAAGTTCTACTTTCTGCCAAAATGAAAGTGCAGGACCTTCTCTTACAATAACTCCATTTACACCAAATGGAGAAAAGCCAACTGATGTAAGATTAAACTTGGATACCAATCCACGAAATCCAGTATGCAGGATGAAAACCATTGAACCTCATGGAATTAGTGGTGCTGAAGAAATAATGCCAATATTAAAACCTCCAAAAGGTGCCCTACAGAAGGGTGGAGGTGGAGGAGGCAGCGATGATTATTGGAATTCAGAAACCACATTGGAAACTGAACTGAATATAAAGGATTTAGAATCCCATTACCAAAATCAACTTTTGGAAGCACGCTGGGAGCTAAAAGAAAAAACAAGTCAAAGTTCAATTGGATTGAGTACTTGGTCTTTTACTGATGAGTTTGGTGATCAATGGTCAGGCATTCTTTTAATTAACAATCTGGTACAAGATAATTTGTATTTTGCATATTTCTCAATATTCCTAGTTTAAAAAATTTTTGGCAGTGTCCTGATTTAGAATACTTAATGAAAAATAAAAAAATTGCTCCCAATTCCATTGATGATCAGCTAAACCTTTCCAACACTGCAGGAGTCTTGGTTTTAGTGTCAATAGCGGTCTAATTTTCCCCATTTTCAGCGGGATAAAAATCCCCATCTGACAATCTTGGGTAAAAACCCCAAGGTTGTGGACTATGATAGAAATGGAGGATTGGTTTATGATACGAGAACTACATGCACAGGGTCTGAGCATCACTGCAATATCCGATAAAACCGGATATGACAGGAAAACAGTACGAAAATATTTAAATTTAATAACAATACCAGAACCTGACCTGGGATCTGAAAAAATCCCTGCAATCATGCGGGGAACACAGGATGTTAAGGTGCTGGTCAAATATCGTATTACGAGGCGTTAGTGCCATCTGCATATTTGTGCTACGCATCTGGTTTATTATAAAGGGGCCCGGACTTGTATCTAAAAATGCTTTCAGGAGCGGATACAAGCTTGAATTAATAGGCAATTCACGGCTCCTCATTTCATACGTTTTCGATACGATTAGACCGCCTTCTTAAAGAGTATCCCAATGAAAACACATTGAATTGTCAAAACCGACTATTAATAGAATAATTTAAATACCAATATTTGGATATTGCGCTAATTGAAAGAATGATGAAATGGAAAAAGCAAAAGGCATTGTTATTGGTAATCCTGTCTGCAATACTGCTCTTTGCAAATATGGGGTACACAGGTGCAACGCCGCCTGAAGTGGAATGGAACAGGACCTTTGGAGGAGCTGGCATAGAGCATGCTGAGTTTGTCGAGCAGACCTCTGATAACGGTTATCTCCTTGTTGGAAGTACACGTGTGTGCAGAGAATGTCCTGAGGATGTCTGGCTTGTGAAAACCGATCCAAAAGGAGAGGAACAATGGAACAAGACATTTCGAAAAATGGGAAGTGATCATCTTTATCTTTTCCAGCAAACCTTTGATAATGGTTATATCTTTGCAGGAACTGCGAGTTTATGTAATGAATGCCCTGATGATGTTTGGCTTATGAAAACAGATGTAAAGGGTGATGAGTTATGGAACAAGACCTTTAAAGGAACTGACAATGACAGGCTAAAATACATCCAGCAGACGCCTGATGGTGGCTGGATCATCATAAGGATGACCGGGTCGTGGGATAACTATTCTATCGTGATGGGAAAAATCGATGTGACTGGAACCATGGAATGGGAAAAGCCTTTTGGAAAGGGAAATATATACACAATCCACCATACCTCAGACGGTGGCTTCATCATTGGATCAAGTACAAGTTCGGCACCGGAAGGGTCAAATTTTAGGCTTGTGAAAACCGATTCAACGGGAGATGAGCAGTGGAACAAAACCTTTAAAGGAACGATACGTTATGTGGCAAACACTATCCAGCAGACCTTCGATGGTGGTTATATTATTGGAGGAAATACGGATTCATGGGGAGTTTGCCATTCTGATTTCTGGCTGATGAAAACCCATGCAAAGGGAAATGAGCAATGGATCTGGACCTCTGGAGGATCTAACCATGATTGGATAAAATCCGTCCGTCCGACTGTTGATGGCAGTTATATTCTGAGAGGATGGACATTTTCTTATGATGACGATTTCTGGCTGATCAAAATAGATCCGAGAGGAAACATGCTCTGGGTCAAGACATTTGAAGATGTTGAATCATTCCAGCAAACCTCAGACGGAGGCTATATACTTGCAGGAGATAAATACTCTGATTTCATGCTGATAAAGTTGGATAAAGAACCTCCTACTCCCACAGCATTATTCATTTATTATCCGAAGCATCCCGGAGTAGAACAGATGATAACATTCAATGCTTCCCCAAGTTCTGATCCGGATGAAAAAATCACTAATTACCAATGGAATTTCGGAGATGGGAATACATTAAATACAACTGAAAAGACAATTAACCATTCCTATGCCTCAAAGGGAACGCATAACGTGACGTTAACGGTAAAAAATAATAATACTGTAATGCACTCAACAAATAGAAATGTAACTGTTCAACAGATAACACCACCTCAAATGGAATGGAAGCAGACCATTGGAGGAATTGGCTTTGATAATGCCAATTCGGTCCAACAAACGGGTGATAGTGGCTACATCAGTGCTGGAAGCACAGGTTCATATGGTTCCGGAGATGGTGATTTTTGGCTCATAAAAATCGATACAAACGGAAATATGCAATGGAACCAGACCTTTGGAGGAACCGGAGGCGATTGGGCAGAATCTATTCAGCAGACCTCTGACGGTGGCTTCATCATTGCAGGAACTACCACATCATATGGTGCTGGTTATTTTGATTTCTGGCTGATAAAAACAGATTCTAAGGGAAAAGAACAATGGAACCAGACCTTCGAGGGATCAGGAGATGATTGGGCACACTCAGTTATCCAGACTTCAGACGGCGGCTATGTTATTACAGGGAAGACGGGGCCGCTTTATGATAATGTCAACTATGATCAAAATGATAATTTGGATGATATGTGGCTGGTAAAAACTGATTCAAAAGGAAATATGGAATGGTATAATAGCTTTGGATCAACAGGTTTTGATTGGGCTAATTGTATCCAGCAGACTTCAGATGGCGGGTATATTATTGCAGGAAAAATCGATTCATACAGGGCAGGAGACGCCGATGTTTGGCTGATAAAACTGGAAGGAAATCTGATACAAGTACAAGAAGAACCAGCACAATCTGAAAAACAATCACCACATACTCAGGATGTACCGGGTTTTAACGCGGCGTTTGCTTTTGGAAGTTTATTATCTGTGAGGTATTTTGTATTGAGAAAACCACTCAAGTAGCTATTACTATTTATTGAATAATATTATGGCACTATCCCATAATCTAGTGATTTCTACTTTTTTCGGAAAATATACTAACCAATCTGCTAAAAAACTGAATCATCATTAGCCCATGATCGACTTAAAGTCAGTTAATTTTTGCTAATACTAGAAAAACTGCAATAAGTTCAACATATATATACCTAAACATCGAAAGCTTCCGCTCTTCAGAAATAATTTTCAATGAAACTTGTCAATGAATTCCAAAAGGTCTAAACATTTTAAACATTTCTAATATTGTTGGTTTTTCCCCTTCAAACATCCCTGCTCTTTTCATTGAAGAAAGTTTAATCTGAAAAT
>JACUTQ010000134.1 GCA_014859725.1 Methanosarcinales archaeon
CTCAACTATTTTAAGTTAAAGTTAAATGCACTTGAAAGTTTTTAAATCTTTGTATGTGTCTGCTGTGTACTTGACTGAAATTAAAAAAATCAATCTGCCTTTAAGCAGATAACTCGACCAACTACTTCCCTTTCAGCATAAACTCAAGTAAATCCCTGCTCAACCTTGTTTCCCTTACCATCCTGTCTAGAATATCAGACTCAGCCATGCCTTCGGATTTAAGTTCTTCAATTCGTTCCGTGACTTTAGGCTTAATCTCGTAATATTCATCAATATCCTTCCTGTGTCCCCAGACATCCCCTTCCAGAAGAGCAATCTCCTGCATTTCAAGGTACATCTTCGTAGTTCCGGATATGGTTCTCATATAAGATTGAGGAATGTGTAATGCTTTCAATTTAGGACAAGCCTGCACGAGTTCAAATATGTCCTTGTTTGACGGTCTAAAGCCAAAGTGAACTAATTTTTCCTTTGAATCCAGCGAACGAATTTCATCTCTTGAGCTTACGATTATTATTTTCATGTTTGTATGTCCTGTTGATTTTAGAACAGTGTTTTTAAGTATATACTTTTACTACTGAGTATAAAATTTTGTCTTATTGTTTTTGCAATATAATCAGAAGAAACGCGTTTACTGATTACAACATCCCTTTCAGGCAACTACTGTTCATCTATGCGTATTCAAGTGATGAAATAGGGACATTTTTAATGATTTCCATACATATTACATAGAAATCATTAAAATTATTGTGATAAAAATCATTATCTCTTTGCCTTTAAATACTTCCACTTGATTATCGGGTGATCTTTCAGCTTCTCATTAAATATCCCATCATCATCTATCAAGTCTGGGATAAAAACGCTTTGAGCATAAAAATTCTCAATCATTTTTATCTCATTTTCTTTTAATTGACCTGTGATTTTTTGTGAAAAATCCAGAACTTCTTGTTTAATCGTCTGATAATCGACATTATTCCCCAGATTTACCATTCTTGTAAGATTATCAGATAATGAAGATTTCCGGATGAGATTGTTTACATTGATTTCTGTTAATTTTTGGGTGCCCATAAATATGCTTTCAACAACAGCACATTTTCGAAACACATCCAAATCGAAATCTTGCTTTGCAATTGTGTAAACGTCATACAAATCCCTGGCAGTTTGTCTCTGTAAAAAAGTGCACCATTTATTTGCAAACAGTTCTTCTTTATGTGGTGTTTTTACTTTGAATGTATAATTCCTGCAAACATGGTTAAATTCCGCAAGAATGTCTGTTTTTAACAGTGGAAATCTTCGCATGTACCCGATTTCTATTTGAAAACTATCCATTTTCCCGACTGAATTCCTGTAATAGATAACCATCCTGCCAAGTGGGTAACTTGAATCGATCTTTATGTCAGTATCTGCATATCCCTGAGTATAGATTATCTGTTTTATTGTCCGATCAATTCTGGTTCTAACCTCGCCCCAATCACTATCATCTATGTGCAGGTAATTGAAATCTAAATCCACAGAAAGCCTTGCCAGTGGTTTTGTGTAAATAAAGTTGATAGCTGTTCCACCAATCAGTGACAGTCGCTCTTTTAAAAAAGGAACATCCATTATTTTTTCAAGCATGGTTGAAATACGGCATACTTTTTCGACTTCAAGCTGATGGAAACCTGTTACCTCTGACATTTCGTTATAATTGTACATCGTCAAACTTCCACTAAAGATACTCAACAAAATCTACCGGAACATAAAGATTCCAATCTTTATTCAAATTGCTGCTTACCGAACTTTCAAGGTATTTTGGAGTTTTTGGTTTATGTGCTTTGATTTTGTTTAAAGTTTCATCACTTAGATGTTCATAGAACACACTCTGCTCACGTAACAGTTCAAGTATAAAACCAACTTTAATATACAGACTTTTTTTGTTGTACATGTTAAGAATGTCAATTATTTTTTTAAAATCGAGTCCACTTAATACGCTGAGACTTTTAAGGCATTCTTCCCATCCACCTGCATAATCCGGCCTGTCCACACAATCTACAAGAGTGCGTTCTTTACTGCTCACCTTTATTTCAGTTGTGCGATACTTTTTTGTTTCGATACAAATAGAGATGTCTTTTGTAAAGATCGGCTTAAAATTTAGGTTCTGGTACTTAAAAGGAGAAAAACGATTTTCAGGAAGGACTGTAATGTACACTTCGTTATAATGACTGTATGCTGAACCATAATATTCAAGTGCTGAATGGAACCCAAGATAGTAATTATCCCTGATTTTACCTGCAATGAGGAATTTGTCTGAAATGTATTTTTCCGGATCTTCTAATGGAGATAGGACAGCATATAATCCCTTTCTGATTTTTTGTAGTTTTCCTTCTGCAATTAGTTTGGCCGTATATTCACCATAAATATATTTAGAGATAAGTGCGGAACTAAGTGTCAGTTCAGTGATTTCAAGAGCTGCTTTTTCGATTTCCCGGGATGTTACAACTGTCTTCGTAAGCAGCTTTTTGTAAAGCATGTCTCTTTTTCGGACCATTGGTTGTATTTTTATTTTCAACTATTTTATAGTTATCTATTCTTTTAGCATTGATTTAAGTAAAAAATACAATGTTGATGTGAATACGAGATATTTGTTTCCACAATATAATAGTTATTACTTTAAAACTTAAACAAAGAATCTATAGTTACAGGAAAAATGTAATTGAGATTGTCAAAAAAGTCGATATTTTGATGTACTTCAACCAGACCAAAAATTTCAATGTGGTGGAGCATAGCGAGCTAAATTTCATTTTGTGAGTATATATAGGAAAGCCATGCAGGGTGAAACTGTTCCCCGACATAAAAGTCATCGTATCGAAAGATTAATATAAATTAAATATATCTTACAACATAATATAATATAGGCATCATTATGAAAATTCGTAATATAAAACAGCTTGACGATAAAGATGAAGAGATAGCAGAATTACTCATTTCCCTTGGCATGAGCAGACTTGTTGCCAGAACCCTGACATATATACAAAAAGTGGATACAACTCCATCTGTTGATATTGAAAGAGGAACTGGATTACGCCAGCCAGAAGTCAGCGTGGCTATGAAAGAACTGGACCCATATGATTGGATAAGCGAAACCGAAGAAAAGAAACCAGGTAAAGGAAGACCGAGTAAAATATATTCACTCAAAGTCGGGTTTAATGATATAATCTCCCATCTTGAAAAAGAGCAGGAAAAGAGGTATAATGATTCAATTGCATCGATTGAACGGCTGAAGGAATTAGTGCGGGATTAAGGCTCACGTTTGGTTCACCTTAGCAGCTTTATTCACATAGAAAACACACTGGATAAGCTTGGCATTTCCCACAGTGAAATACTGAATCATGTACGCTTATGAACGCTTAAGCTCTGCCTCTTGGTGCCTTTATCGGCGGATTTTATTATTTACCAACAAGAATTGAAACGGCATCCATTTTTTCATTCACTCAAAAGGTATTATACGATACATGAGATATTATAGATCCAGAAAATAATCCATATCAAACAGGGAACAAAATGAAGAAATATATAATAATATTGCTCATCCTGCTATTTCTCTCACCGGCAGCTATTTCTGTAAATTACCCGCAACTTCGGGGTTTTGTTACAGACAACGCCAATATGATAGACTCCGCAAATACGAACAACATAGCACAGCTTGCAGCGAAGATAGAAAAAGAAACAACAGTTGAGATCGCTGTGGTTACAATAGACTCCTTTGAGGGAGAATCAAAGGAGATGTATGCTGTAAAGCTTTTTGAGCGGGCAGGCATTGGTAAGAAAGATAAAGATAACGGTCTTCTTATCCTGGTGGCAAAGCAGGAACGGGAGTACAGGTTTGAAGTGGGTTACGGGCTTGAAGGAATTATCACAGACAGCATGAAAGTGAACATCGGGGAAAGGATAATTGTACCAAATTTTAAAAATGGGGAATATGGCAAAGGAATTTATGAAGCTATGCTTGTGATAGAAGGTCTTCTCCAGGGCAATGAAGAAGTTGTATCTAAATATAGCATGTCACAAACCGAGAACCAGGAGGTACCTACATGGATAATATTCACGTTCGTTGGATTTTTTATTTTGTTTTCCATCCTGAGCACAATGGGGCAGGGCAGACATAATGGAGGATATTACGGAACTTCGGGAGGATTTGGAAGAAGAGGGTCAGGCGGAGGGTTCGGTGGAGGATTCGGCGGTGGACGATCAGGCGGTGGAGGATTTGGAGGAAAGTGGTGATACAAAGATGACGGAAAAAAAGATAGAACAGATACGGGATATTCTCGGAACAAATCTTGTATTGATTGCGGAATATAACACCGGTGACGTAATAAGCACTCTTGTGGTCTGCAATAACCTTGATTTTGATACGCTAAAGAATCTCAAGCAACTTAAGGAAATACCTCTTGTTTTTACAAAAGAAGAGCTCACCAATGGTGTGGATGTCTTCCCAATTGAGTTCTTAAACATCAAGCTGCACCACAGTATGTTATTTGGTGAAGCTATCCTGAAAGATATTGTTATATTAAAGCCAAACCTTCGACAGCAGCTTGAATTTGAATTCAGGTCAAAGCTGATACATCTTCGTGAACAATATCTTCAATTTAAGGGCAAGGATATTGAAAATTTGATACTTTCCACAGTACCCACTCTCAGTCCGATAATTGGAGCACTCGTGTATCTTGGGGATATGGAAGATACAGAAAATATGGTAAAAAGTGTTTCACAGAAATATGGCATAGACCTGCACATACTGGAAGAGATACAGGATATTCGAAGCGGGAAGGCTAAATTTAAGAAAGATAAAGAGCAATATATCAAAGATTTGATACAAATATTGCGTGATTTTGGAAAGATTATTGATGAATATAAGGTGACATAATGAATTCAAAGAATATTTTACTTGGAGTTATTGGCGCGATAGTGTTAGTAGCGCTGCTGTTCGGAGGCTGGTTCTTATCCACATATAACGGTCTTGTTACCGCCCAGGAAGGAGTTGATGCAGGATGGGCACAGGTTGAAAGCCAGTACCAGAGGCGTGCTGACCTTATCCCGAACCTTGTCGCGACTGTGAAAGGTTTCGCAGCCCAGGAAGAGAATATATTCATTGAGGTGACAAAATACAGGAGCCAGTGGGGTGCGGCAAAAACACAGGAGGATAAGATAGAGGCTGCAAACGGTATGGATTCGGCGATTTCAAGGCTGCTTATGGTATCTGAGAACTATCCACAATTAAAGTCAAATGAGAACTTCCTTGCTCTACAGGCACAGCTTGAAGGCACTGAAAACCGAATCGCTGTGGAAAGGATGCGTTATAATGAAAACGTCAGGGATTACAATACGCGCATCAAAAAGATGCCTGCATCAATCGTTGCCGGAATGTATGGTTTTGGTCCGAGGTTATATTTCGAAGCTGATAAAGGCGCAGAAGTAGCGCCGAAAGTTAAATTTAACGAATAGGAAATTATAAACGCATATCCCTATCATGCGGATGAATTCAATAAACAACACTTATTGAGCATCAGGTAAAACGTAATCCCATGCCCGACTTCGATGTAACGGAAAAGCGCCCATGCATCAACATTTTCAAGATAGGCAATGCCTACTATTTCAAGCATTTCCTTAACGACCCAGACCTGTTCAGGGAACTGGAACCCTACTACGAAAAACCCAGATATCGGTTCAGGACGGCAACCGCGGGTGAGAGGAATAAGGTAATGAAGCTGTTGGATAAAAAAGGCTATGAACCCACGTTAATTGAAGATATAACACCGTTCCTGTAGCAATCAACAGGTACCAGAAATACGGTGAGCTTCTCAAGAACTCCATTGAAAGCTATCCATTAAAAGATAAAATCATACTCGTCATGAAAGACATGTTTTGGGTTGAACAGGCTATTGGCATGGGTGCAGTGGTAAAGGGATAGTTGGAACATAAACATAAAACGACTCCAACGAAAACAAACTTTCGCAAACCACATCTCCCAGGTCAACAACCCATCATAACGATAAATCGTTATATTTCCAGTGGAAATTATGGGGTTGAATCTCTTTACATAGATGCCCTTCTACAACCAATATTACTTTCACCCTGCTATCCAGACTCTTAAATAAACTCAGGTTTATTCGATAAAATCCGTCCATTCACTGGATGGGAAAAACGTATGGAGGGCAGGAGACAAAGCATAATCCAGATAGATGAGATTATCCTGCCAATAGAAAACGAAGGAGACTTTCTGGAAAACAGAATTAGTGTATAAAGACAATACAGGCAGTGAGAA
>JACUTQ010000135.1 GCA_014859725.1 Methanosarcinales archaeon
GATACTATTGAAGTCGATTTCAAGTTGTAGGGGGGAATTTGTAAACTGTTCAGGTTCTTTATCAGTTACAATAAAGCGGATAAGACCTGGGCCGAGTGGATAGCCTGGCAGCTGGAGGAAGCAGAATACAACATTGTGTTGCAGGCCTGGGATTTCCGACCCGGCTCCAACTTTGTCCTGGAGATGCAGCAGGCTGCTGCAAACGCTGAGCGCACTATTGCTGTCCTGTCACCCGCCTATCTCAGTGCACTCTATACCCATCCAGAGTGGGCAGCAGCTTTTGTCCAGGATCCGACTGGAGAAAAGGGCACATTGTTACCAGTCTGTATCCAGAAATGTGATCTCAAAGGTCTCTTACCTGCAATTATTCATATCGATCTGGTGAACCTTGACGAAAATGCAGCAAAAGAGAAACTGCTTAAAGGAATCAGTCGAGAGCGTGCCAAGCCTTCGATCAAGCCCGCTTTCCCTGACGATAAACAGCGCTCCGTAGCCCTGCAGCCCCGTTTTCCCGGTGCCTTGCCACCTATATGGAATGTCCCACACAATCGTAATCCCAATTTTACCGGCAGGGAAGAACACCTGACCAAAATGAAGGCTGCACTAAATTCAGGAGAGCCAGCCGCATTGACACAGGCTATTCATGGTCTGGGTGGAGTGGGTAAAACGCAGCTTGCCCTTGAGTATGCATACCGCAGCGTAGCAGAATATGACATCGTATGGTGGATTCGCTCAGAAGAACATACGACCATGGCTGCCGATTACTCCAGCCTAGCAGAAGAGCTTGATCTGCCTGAGAAAGATGCCACTGATCAACAGGTCATTATTAAAGCGGTAAAGCACCGAATGGAGCAAATTCCAAAATGGCTGCTTGTTTTCGATAACGCAAAAGATCCTGCAGAGGTTCGAAAGTATATTCCACAAGGGGAAACAGGTCATGTACTTATCACGTCCCGAAATCCCAGCTGGAGGGGCATTGCCACTCCTCTTGACGTGCGTGTTTTGAAGCGTGAAGAATCTGTGGATTTCTTACTAAAGAGAACGGGATATACTGACGCAGATGCTGCCGGTGCTCTGGCAGAAGCATTAGGTGACCTGCCCCTTGCCCTTGAGCAAGCAGGTGCTTACATGGAAGTAAAGGGAAGAACACTTTTAGATTACCTGAATTTGTTCACTGTCCATAAAAATAAACTTTTGAATCGGGCCAGACCTTCCACAGATTACCCGGATACGGTCGCAACTACATGGGAACTTGCTTTTGATGAAATACTACAAATATCGGCCCCAGGCGCAGATTTATTGAATCTCTGTGCTTTTCTGGCACCTGACGATATTCCTATTGAACTCCTTAATTCAGGTGTGCAATTCCTGCCCGAATCCCTGGCTGCTGTGGCAGCTGATCCCCTGACATTTGATGATGCTGTGGATCCTCTGCGTCGCTATTCCCTGATTGAGATCACTGCAGAAACAATTTCTGTTCACAGGTTAGTCCAGGCAGTTACCCGCGATCGACTTGATGGAGATGAAAAGAAAAAATGGGCAGAAGCAGCTATACGTATCGTTAATGAAGCTTTCCCATTTGATAGTGATGACGTTAAGACTTGGCCTGTTTGCTCTCGTTTACTACCCCATGCTCTGGCGTCAGCAGGACATGCTGAAACTCTTGATGTAGCTTTAGATTCAACAGGTAGGTTATTGAATCAGATAGGGATTTATCTTAGGGGACGTGCTCAATTTACTGATGCAAAAGAGATGCATCAGCGCGCGCTGGCCATCGGCGAAGCTGTTTACGGTCCCGATCATCCTACAGTAGCGATCGATGTCAGTAACCTTGGTGGTGTCCTGGAATCACTTGGAGACTTCGAAGGCGCGAAGAAAAACTACGAGCGCGCGCTGGAAATATTTGGGAAGTATTTAGGAAAGGAACACCCCAACACATTAATAAATAATCTGGACGGCCTTCTTGCTGGCTCAAATTCCTCTCATTAGAATAAATATGACCACAAAGCATTCCCGAACACCATAATAAGCACGAACCTTCTAATTTCCCAATAAAACAACCCACTGTATACAGCTTCACTGGAAATTTTGAGAATCCTGCAATAAATGTAACTACGTCAAAGGGAAATGGTGTAAGTGCGCCCAGGAACACCACTGAGGTGCCTATCCATTCATGCATTGCGAACCAGCTGTGGATCCTGTCCCCTATTCCCCCTTTATTGAACTTCTCTACTATCACTTCGCTGCCCATGCTCAGATAATACGTGGTCAGGCTTCCCAGGGTGGCACCTGCGGAAATCACCAGGACCGTGGGAAATAAACTGAATCCTATGGCAGACAGACCTCCCACTATGGGCTCAAGAAATATTGGAAGCAGGCGTTTTCAAACATTTTTTACCTCTGAAGCTTACTTGTAGGAGACCTTATCCTTTTATATTTGTCCGTATTTAAAGAAGAAGAGTTACAATTACAGAAACAAGGTGAATTAAATGGATACCATAAAACAGATAATGGATGAACATAGGGTTATTGAAAGAGCGATCGACGTGCTGGATAAAATCAATGAAGGCCTGGAGGATGGGCGGGAGATCCCTCCACAACTTATTCTGTCAGTTCTGGGCGTGATAATAGAATGTATTGACGAGTATCATCTGGGGAAAGAAGAAGAAATATTGATCCCATTTTTAGAAGAGATAGGTAAGACTGAATTATTAAGTGCTATTCAGGCCTACTCAAATACGTACAAGGACGGGGTTCAATATATTGATGCCATCATTGAAGCCATGGATGAGTATGCCAATGGAGATGTAAAAGCAGCTTTAAAGATCATCGAAAACGGACGGGAATATGTTGGACAGGTACGTCCTGTTTTCCTGCAGGAAGATGAGTCAATAAAGTCCCTGAAGAAAATCCTATCAAAGGATGAGATGGAACAACTTAATAAAAAATTCAAGGATTTCGAATATGACTGGGATGGTCCTCAAGTACAAAAATACCAAAAAATTGTCAGAGAGCTTGAAAGAAAATCAAGTCTGATAGCTTGGTAAGAACCGAAAATAATATTATTCAATCCACCATCAAACTCCTTCATATGACCAACACAAACACATCCAGGCAGGCTAAATCTGAGCCGGAATCTAAAAAACTTCCCAATAAATCAGATTTTAGTGAATGGTATAACGAACTTCTTCAAATTGCCGAGATCATGGATGTGCGCTATCCGGTCAAAGGATTATATGTCTGGTTTCCGTTCGGCTTTTCCATCCGCTCCAGGGTTTATTCCATCATACGGGAACTGCTTGACAGTGCCAATCATCTGGAAGCCATGTTCCCATTGCTCATCCCTGAACATGAGTTCATGAAGGAAGCTGAGCATATCAAAGGCTTTGAGGACGAGGTATACTGGGTCACCCACGGTGGTACTGATCCATTGGACGTAAAACTGGCACTGCGGCCCACCAGCGAGACTGCGATCTATCCCATGTATAAATTATGGGTACGCTCCCATGCCGATATGCCCCTGCTCGTTTATCAGATCGTGAACACGTTCAGGTATGAGACAAAACACACCAGGCCCCTGATACGCCTGCGAGAGATCACTTCTTTTAAGGAAGCACATACCGTGCACGCCACATGGGATGAGGCTGCCGCCCAGGTCAAGGAGGCCACCCGCATCTACCAGGAGTTCTACAATCGGCTGGCTGTGCCCACGATAGTTAGCAAGCGGCCTGATTGGGATAAGTTCCCTGGTGCCGATTATACCATGGCTGTGGATGCCCTGATGCCTGACGGCAAGACCCTCCAGGTAGGTACTGCCCATCATCTGGGAGATAATTTCGCAAGGACCTTTGATATCACATATGAAGACCTCAACGGGGAACAGGTGCTGGCACACCAGACCTGTTACGGCATCAGTGAGCGATGTATTGCAGCCCTGATATCTATTCACGGTGACAATAAAGGCCTGGTCCTGCCTCCCGAGTTGGCACCCATGCAGGTTGCCATCATACCCATACTGTTCGGCGATGATAAAGCGGTGCTTGAAGCATGCAATGATCTGGCAGACACATTAAAACAAGCCGGACTGCGTGTTGTCATTGACAACAGCGACGCCAGGCCAGGTTCAAAGTACTACAAATGGGAATTAAAAGGTGTGCCTGTTCGCCTCGAGCTGGGACCCAGGGATTTAAAAAACAATTCAGTAATGCTGGTCAGGCGCACGGGTGGAAAGTCCAGCGTTCCTCTGGATGATGTGGTACCTGAGATTAGCACCGTATTCAATGAGACACATGAAAACCTGTACGAGACAGCTGACCAATCCCTGCACGGCAGGATAAAGTTGTGCACTGACCTGGATGAGGTAAAGGATTACATCAAGACCGGTATTGCACGGATCGCCTGGTGCGGTGAGAGGTCATGTGGACTGGAGATGGAAGAGATCGTAGGGGCCGGGATACTGGGTGAACCTGAAGACCCGGCACTGGGTAAAGCAGAGGGGGCATGCCCCATCTGTGGAAAACCGACTGAAATAGTGGTGTTGATGGCGCGGACGTATTGAAATAACTTTTTTTAGGGATCTCTTTAGGGATATTGCAGGGTAATATAAGATTATGAGATCTGCACTGATACTGGCAGGCGGACGCGGCAGGCGGCTGGGGTATAAAGAAAAGGCGCTGATACCAATTAAAGGCAGGACCATATTGGAATATAACCTGGATTTGCTTGAAAGACTGGTGGATGAAGTCATTATATCAGTGCGGGATGATGAACAAAAGTGCATCCTGGTGGAATATACAGGCGACCGGGCCATTATTGAAGATCATTACACAGATGTAGGACCATTAGCAGGTATTCTGGAAGGACTAAAAGTGGCAGAAGGAGAATATATTTTTATTACTGCGTGTGATATGCCTTTTCTGAATCCTGAGGTTGTTGAGATGCTGTTCCAGCGGGCTTATGGTCATGATGCAGCCATCCCTGTATGGGAAAATGAGATACTGGAGCCCCTGCATGCAGTCTATCGTACCAGACCCATGGCAATTGAGACTGAAAAAGCTATCAAGAATGGTGATAAGATCGCGCTGGCACCGGTCTTCAGACTGAAGGATGTGGTGTTCGTGGATATGGAAGGTGTCAGGGCTTTAGACCCCGGGCTCAGGACATTTATAAACATCAACACACTGGAAGATATGGAACTGATCGAGGAATAAAATGACAGAGCATCCCCCAATAATATGTATCGTAGGCCAGTCAGGAAGCGGAAAGACAACGCTGATAGAGGGGCTGTTGACCGGACTTAATAAGCGGGGTTACCGTGTGGGTACCATCAAACATCACAGCCATGACGATTTTGAAATAGACCATGAAGGGAAAGATACCTGGAGGCATGCCCGGGCCGGGGCAAAAACGATCTCCATTTCGTCACCAACCATGTTCGCAATAATAAAAAAGGTGAATAAGGAACTCACACTCGATGAAATTGCAGGTTATCTGGAAGACAGGGACATAATCCTCGCAGATGGATATACCAGCTCAGAAAAACCCAGGATTGTAATTACTTCTAAACCTGGTGATATTGCCCATTTTGGCAGAGGCAAGGAAATTGTAGCAACCATTGATAGTCCATTTAATGAGGATCAGCTCTTGCGAATTATTGATCTTGTGGAAGCCAGAATTAGAATAGTTGGTCAGTGAACATATGAAGAAATTAAAATCGAGATTCTTGAAAAACTTGAAAAAATCAAACAATCTGTTGAAAGGGTTGGGAATGGGGAGAAAAAAAGTAGAATCATAAAAAGACACGGATTTCACTGATTTACACAGATTTGCAGTTGCATCTGATATATTCGTTGGTATAACATAATTTTGTTATATGGTCAGCAAATACATCGGACATAATAATTCTCAATTTCACATAGTGTATCTGGCACTCGCCACCGTTGAAGTGCTTGCTATCTATGCTGCATTCGTTGTTCTGGGATTATTCTACAATAACGGTCAGGTCCTTGAATATAACCTATCACTCGCAATCGTTGCTGCTGGTCTGGGAGGTACCATGGAACTGGCAGGGATTTCCAGTGGATTCTGGAATTTTGCCTTCGGGGAGGGACTGCCGGTGTTCATATGTCTCTCATGGGTACTGAACATAGGGGCTATTTGTGGGATAACACGGATTTTTGGAATAAATCTGAAAGATTCTATTATATAGTTATGAACGAGGGCTGGAATAAGTTTATAAAGAACCGCAGATGAACGCGGATGAACGCAGGCGTGCCGAGCTAAGCTCATATTCGCC
>JACUTQ010000136.1 GCA_014859725.1 Methanosarcinales archaeon
ATTGATCAAACTGGATAAATCCGGTAACTGGATGTTCAAAGTCAGACACGCTGATTCGGGCAAGGGCGTTGAAGATCAGTATGATGAGAAGGTGATCACTGCGGTTCTCACTGTTATGGGAGTTCATTAAAGAGGTCGACATGGTAGGAAAATGCAATGGAAATACGGTCGTTAAAACCGCATTTTTAAATATAGATACCCCGACCCTTCAGGAAGGGCTGAAAAGTTTTGAAGGAACCGGAGTTAACAGGACCATGGTTCAGCTCGGTGGAGCTGACATCGAACTCGTATATGTAGACAGGATGAGATGACAAATAAAGGAGGAAGGAGGTAATAAAAGTGTTACTGAAAAAGATTTTTGGTATTATTCTGTTATGCATACTGCTAAGTAGCGTGATGATGGGCTGCATAGACCAACAATCCACTCAAAACTCAAAACAAACATTAACGATCGGATATGGCAAGGATACAAGTGTTGCTTCTCCGCAAATGATGGATTTCATGCCAGAGATGATGGTTCTGGAAAGGCTCATAGAATACAGAGATGGTGAAGTGCTGCCAAGTCTTGCAACTTCGTGGGACATCCAGGATAACGGCAAGACGATAGTTTTTCATTTAAAAAAAGATATTAAATTCTCGGATGGAAGCCCATTTACTGCTGAAGATGTAAAATTTACATTCGACAGGTTGAAAGCACTGAAATATTACCATTGGACTGAAGTTGATCGAATAAAAAGTGTGGAAGTGATTGATCTACATACGATAGCTTTTCATTACGAGGATGGAAAAGAAGGATACATTGCATTGACTGCTTTTGGAGAATATCATTGCAGTATTATGAGTCCCGTATCTGTTGAACCGAAGGGAAATATTAGTGGAAAGATCGTGAATCCCATCGGCACTGGACCCTGGAAGGTCGATAATTATGCAAAGGATCAACAAACGATATTCATATCGAACGAGTATTTTCAAGGTGAAACACCAAAATTGGATAAGATTGTTGTTAAAGTTATACCCGATGCCGAGACAAGGGTCCTGGCTCTCAGATCGGGCGATGTGGCTATGATTGTTGACTATTACCATGGTGGATCCAGCTATACTCCTAGAAATTTATTAGAGCCTTTGAAAAGCGAAGGATTCAATGTAATCAAAAATGAGATGCCGATGACCACGATAATTAATTTCAATTACAAAAAAGAGCCGTGGAACGATGTGAGAGTTAGAAAAGCCGTAAACTATGCAACCGATAAGGATGAGGTTTCAGCACTCTTCGATAACTGGGTGAATCCGGCAAAACACGGATTGTATAGTGAACAAGGACCATACATAAAAGAGGCAAAGGTAGAAGCATATCCCAACGATATAAATAAAGCAAAGACCTTACTTAAGGATGCAGGCTATGGGGAATTGAAGGCAGACCTCATATTGCAGGGTGAAAATCCCGATGAGGTTAAGCTCGGCGAGCTTATACAGGCACAACTCAAAAAAATTGGCATTCAGGTGAAGCTGAGCGTATTGGAGGGTGGTGCATACAGCGAAAGAAGGAATAAAGGGGATTATGATCTTAGGGTAAATTATATTGGAGGTCCCGAAAGGCGCGGCTACACGAGAACAGACGGCAGGTTCAATCCAAACGCTTCAGAGTTCGGGTACGGTGCATACGATGATCCTGAGTTGACAGACCTCCTTGAGAAGGCTGTGTCATCTTTCGATGGCAATGAGCGTCAAGAGGAATTCAAACAGTTTTACCAACTGCTCTACGAGAAGGCAGGTATCGTTCCACTCTACTATGATGCAGTGTTTATTGTAGCAGATAAGAAAGTGAAAGGGATAAAATATATAAGCTCAGAGCCTTGCTTTAGCGGGTTATGGATAGAATGAAGGCAAAATTGAAATAAAATGAAGAAGTACATAGCGAAAAGATTGCTTTTATTGATCCCGATTATGCTTGGGGCTTCTCTACTCTCCTTTTCCATCCTTTATCTTGCTCCTGGAGATCCTGCAGAGCTAATGCTTGAGAGGCAGTTGCAGGGTGCTCCAACTCAAGAACAGATAGATGCGTTCAAAGAGAAGCACGGATTAAACGCTCCAGTTCCAATCCAGTTTGGAGGATGGCTTTATAAGATATCGCATGGTGATCTTGGTACATCACTCAGGACTGAAGAGCCTGTGCTAAAGGAATTTCTTAATAGGTTTCCCGCATCTCTTGTGCTATTTTTTCTCTCGCAGATAATCTCCATTGCAATAGGGATTCCTCTGGGAATTATATCTGCAGTAAAACACAACTCGAAGGTGGACCATTTTTCCAGGTTGATTGCAATGTTTGGTGTTTCCATGCCAAATTTTTGGCTGGGCTTGCTTTTAATTCTTTTCTTTGCGGTTTATTTGGATTTGTTTCCAGCCTTTGGTTATGGAGAGATTTCGCATATAATCCTTCCGGCAGTAGCCTTGGGAGTATCAGGATGCGCATCTATAATGCGGTTAATGAGGGCAAGTATGCTTGAGGTTTTAAACCTGGATTATATAAGGACTGCGAGAGCAAAGGGTTTGTGTGAACAGGTCGTTATAGTAAAGCATGGTTTAAAAAATGCATTAATTCCAGTTGTAACATTTATCGGTTTTCATATCGGGCATCTCTTTTCCGGTATGGTGATTATCGAGACGGTATTTGCATGGCCAGGAGTTGGCAGATTCTTAATTCAATCTATACATTCAAGAGATTTTCCGGTAATCCAAGGCTTTGTTTTGATTATTGCAATGTTTTGTGTCTTTGCTATTCTGATCGTGGATATTTTGTATACATATTTGGATCCCAGAATACGGTATGAATGAGATGGAGAGAATAAAATAATGCTTAAGGTCGTTCAGCAGCTTAAAAAAGATAAAATGGCAGTGATTGGAATGATGATCATCCTTATTCTTACCTTCATTGCGATATTTGCCCCATACTTGTCTTTGTATAATCCAATGGAAGTAAACATGGAGAATCGTTTGCTGAGCCCAAGTGAAAAAAATCCTATGGGAACTGATCAGTTGGGCAGAGACCTTTTAAGCAGGATAGTTTATGGGACACGAGTTTCAATAGCTGCTGCGACAATGGCTACCCTTATGATTATGATTTTTGGGGTAATGATAGGTGCAATAGCAGGATACTTTGGCGGTATAATCGATCAAGCGATAATGCGTATAGTCGATGTATTGTTAGCATTTCCAAATTTGATTTTGACAATAGCGATTGCAGGAATGCTGGGACCTTCACTTATAAACCTTATAATTGCCATGACTGCAACCGGATGGGTAGGTTATTCGAGAATAGTTCGTGGTTCTGTTTTGTCTGTGAAAGAAAAAGAATTCGTAGAGGCGGCAAGAGCGATGGGTTGTAGTAATTCATATATTATAGTACGTCATGTCATACCAAATATTATTTCTCCGGTGATAGTGATTGCAACAATAGGTATGGGGAATACAATTCTATCGATCACCGGATTAAGTTTTTTAGGATTAGGAGCACAGCCTCCTACTCCAGAATGGGGTGCTATGCTTAGTGAAAGTAAATCTTTCATGACAACGGCACCACATTTAATGATTTTTCCGGGATTGATGATTATGATTGTCGTGTTAGCTTTCAATTTCCTAGGTGACGGATTAAGAGATGCATTGGACCCACGGTTAAAACAGGTAATGGTCAAATGACTTGTTGATACAGAATTTAAAATTAGAATATAGGAGAGATAAAGTATGGAATCTAGAAATACTGAAATAAAAGATAAAATCAGAGCTTTTTGGGATAACCCGCATCAGAACTATGATCGTGTTCATGCGCATGGTGTGTACTCAGAGCTGGAAAATGAAATATGGAGAAACGCATTGACTCAATTACTTGGAGAAAAAAAATTAAAAATACTGGATATAGGTACTGGTACCGGCTTCTTGGCATTGTTGCTGGCTGAGATGGGGCATAATGTGACAGGGGCTGATTGGTCAAATAGTAAACTGGAAGAGGCGAAAAAGAAGATAAAGGGCGAGATTACTATTAAGTTTGTGAAAGAAGATGCAGAAGACCTATCCTTCGAAGGCGATATATTTGATGCAGTGGTTAGCAGGCATGTGATCTGGACATTAACAAATCCAAAGGCAGTAATTAATGAATTGATAAGAGTGACAAAGCCTAAAGGACAAATCATAGTAGATGTGCCAGAAAAAAATTCTCATGTTGGTAATCATCATTTTGGTGAGGAAATTGGCAAAGAATTACCATTTTACAACGGTGCCGACCCAGAAGAGGTTGTTAAAATGTTTGAAGAAGCAGGACTGGGGAATATTTCTGTGCGAAATTTCGAAAAAATGACTTTAGTAAAAGGGGAAAAATTGTGAGCGAGAAATATTTCAGATCAGATAATGAGCAATGATAATAGACTCTATAATTCGTGCACTCGAACTTTGGATAATTGCACTTCCTTTTACGATCGTTGGTATATTATTAGCAAGTATTGCCATTGAATACAGAATATTTAATAGACTATCCCCATTACTAAAACCGATATTAGAAAGGGCACATTTTAGTTCAGGGTCAGGACTTGCTTTTATAACAGCATTTGGTTCGCCAATCGCGGCAACAGCGATGGTGGCTGAACTTTATACCGAGAAAAAAATAGACCAAAAGGAGGCTTTGTTAGCGACTGTGGCAACTTGGTTTCCGCAGACAATTTATGAAACTGTTGCTCATTTGTCTCCTATAATACCGCTGCTGGGAATAGTTGGTATTATATATATATGTCTATTTGTATCGAATGGAATAATAGTGGCAATATTGATGTTTATCATTGGTGGAAGATTGTTAACCGAAAAGAACTACGAATTTGTCAACAATTATGAAAGGATAATCTTTAGGACGGCGATTAAAAATAGCGCAAAAAGTTCGATAAGTCTTTTAAGACGACTTATGATTATAGGGCTCCCGGTAAGCATTGTAGCTATTACTCTTATTGATTTTGGAATATTTGATGCACTGCCAATATATCTCGGTTGGTTGCCTTTACCTCCCGAAGCACTGGCTATAATACCATTACAAATTGCAAACTCTATGGCGGCATACGTCACACTTGCAGATTTAATGAGAACAGGAACTTTAGATTTCAAGTCAACATTATTGACTTTACTGGTTGCAAATGTTTTTACGAGCTTGCGATATCTTTTTGGACATAGACTACCATATTACGTTGGAATTTTTGGAACTGCAGTAGGTATGAAGATAATATCAGTGATTGCAACATTGCGGCTCGGACTGACTTGTTTGATGATATTTGCTGTGATATTGTTTTTATGAAACTATGTTCAACCGCTGTATCAGCTAACAAGAAATGAGAGAGACATAGTCTATTTGATATGATGTGGACATACTATTGAAGGCTCCCTGATAATCCATCAACCTGCATTCCCATGTTGCTGTATCATGGAGATGGCCACCTAATCATATATTCTTATATCGTGCTACACACTCTTCGTACATTTCTAATTGAAATAATTTCATTGATAGTATTCACATTTGACGTGAATAATAAATGAGACGATAAGATAGTTTAAAAGTGGTTCTTTAATCGTTACCGGATTTCTTGTGAACATTGATTCCACAATCACAAAACAAAACATTTATTAAACAATAATTAACACGTTAATTTAAATTGGTATGAAATTGTGTGAACTTGAATTCCCATCGTAACACCGAAATCAACATTAGCTACTTCAGCCGCTGACTATGCATGTTGATTTTAGCAATTATTATCAGGAGGAATATTAAATGACAGATGAAAATATACCAGATGTTGTGCGCGGGCATGAGATCTGGCTTGAACACGATATGCAGCATGTGCATGTAGGAGAAACGGTTGAATGTAAAGTGCTCTTCGGGCATAACATGGCAATCGATGGATTAGCAGATATCAAAGGCGTGAAAGCGGCTGTTTTTGATCCGGTAAACAAGAAACATGATCTCACAGTAGACTCAGGGGATGGTTGCCTTATTGTAAGATTTGATCCGGTTCTCGATGGCTATCACACTGTTGCGCTTGAATATGATGCCGGGATATATACAGTCACGGATGAGGGATGGCATAAAGGTCCGAAGAGCGATTACGAGAACGTGAAAAGCAGCGGTTATTACTACCAGTATGCCAGGACCATCATCTCTGGACATGGATCGAAAGATCTTAATCCGG
>JACUTQ010000137.1 GCA_014859725.1 Methanosarcinales archaeon
TATTACAACCTTGAGAAATCAGGCTAAGTTAGGTATGAATTGGATGATAATAGGCAATCATAGGCGATCATAGAACTTCAATGTATAACTTCGGGGAAGTATCCCAAAAGAGAGACACAAAAGTTATCACAAAGGTTATCACAAAGGATGACACTAAGGTAACGTAAAGGAGCATAAAATATGACCAAAAGATCGCCAAGTTATTATAAGTACAAGAAAGAGCACCCCACAGTATCATTTATCTTAACCAGAGAGCTGAAAGAGGCTCTGGATATACTTAAGGAGGACAAATCCTATGGGCAAACAATGAAACAAATCATAGAGGGTAATGTCGATCAAGAAATGTCCATAAAATTAAACGAAACGCAGGACGAAGTTTTAAGATTAAATGAACAATTGGAATATCTGAGAGGGGTTCAGCGATTTGAAGTACCATGTAGAAAGTGCAGGCAACCCATGAACTTTTCAAGCAATTCTGACCAATGGAAAACAAAAATATATCCCGCACTCTGGAAAGCATTTAGAACATGGACACACGGAGGAAATTGTCCGGAGGAAGAATAGTTACAATACAACTTCGTCATGCCCTGAAAAATGCGGATTGCATCTAAGTTTGGCAAGCCTGAGAACTCCGGGTAAAAACTGGTCCCAAAATTTTTCAATGGGATCTATGTTTTCTACTGTGATTGGTCAGAATTCTTAAATCGGAAGTAGGGCTATTCGGAAGTACTGAACTTTTGAATAATTTATGTAGGCGGTATTTTTTCGTAAATGTAATTTATTAGGTCTTCAAAATCATCCATTGCTTTTAGTTCGTTTTTTTCTACCAGTACGGTATTATCCACATGTTCATATTTACATGGCCCATTGATGATGAACATAGATTGGGTATTTGTTACTTCAGATATGCTGCTCATTAGTTTTGCCCGTTTTATCATTGCTCCGGAATAATTACTATATCCGGTAAGAATTGTTATTAAGGATTTGTTGTTTACATTATCCTTATGTTCAGATGAAACTGCATTAAATGGTGCCTGAGAAATAGGTATCACATCGCAACCCAAATCAGACAACATAAATTTAATACTAATCCCAAGTTGTGTTTCTGCAGGCTGAATTTTAAATGGGCGACTGCTTTTTTTAGGATGTAAAAAGTCAATGACAGTTGCGATTGTCTCATTGAATATCTCATAAAGTCGCAATACCATATCCACCGACATATCCATGTCTTCTTCTTCATACTTACTTATGGCACGTCTTGATACACCTAACTCTGCAGCAAGTGCACCAATAGATAAATTGTGTCTTATCCTTATATCCCGTAGCAAGCTGCCATCAATACCCACATAAAGACCCCCTGGTGCAGCATAGACTATAGGTGCCAACTCTTCAATAAAATAATCGTAAAATGTTTCAATATTGATGGAGGGAAGGTTGTATCTATAATATACGACTGATGACTCAAGAGGATGGTCTCTTGATTTTTCGGCTATGATAAAAGGTGAACCATTTAGATTTTCTGCAATTAACCTCATCTCTTCTGCAGTTCCCTCTTTAAGGCCATCTATATTGGAGATGACCTTGATCAATAACATTTTTTTTTCTAATCTTGCAGCTATATCAAAACTTCTTGGCCTGATATTGCATCGTTCAGATACACTAAATCCACATTTTTCAAGTATACCTATAACTTGATTGATTAATATCTCTTTATTCATCCTCTTTCCAATTGTGGTACGTAATTCTATATAAAATAAGAGGGTAAATATATGTATTTTATTATTGATAATTGGGTGCTACATAATGAATAATACCAGAGTACATCTATTTATTTCAGGAAAGGTACAGGGGGTTTTTTTCAGACAGAATACCTATAAAAAAGCAAGGGAATTAACATTAACAGGGTGGGTAAAAAATCATTCAGATGGAAGAGTTGAAGTAGTAATCGAAGGTGCCCAAGAGCATGTAAATGAAATGGTCGGTTGGTGCAGGATCGGAAGGCCTCCTGCAAAGGTTGCAGGTGTAGAGGAGATCTGGGAAGAGCCACTTGGTGAATTCGATTCTTTTGAGACAATATATGACTGACCTTAATTACGTTTTTACACCAACGTTTTTATATCCCCTTTTATAATATCATCATGAGGAGGGCAAAATAATGGATAAGCTAATTATCTGCATCGATCGCGACGATGACATTGGTGTAAAAGCTGGAGAAGTCAGTCCAATAATTGGCAGGGACAACAATCTGACAGCAGTCGCAAAGCTTGGGATTGCTGATCCAGAAGATTCTGATATTAATACCATCTATGCAGGTATCAAACTTTATGATGAATTGATTAAAAATGGTTTTGATGTTGAGATTGTATCCATAGCAGGAGACCGTGATGTCGGCCTGATTTCGGACCATCATATTTCGGAACAAATTGATGAATTACTGAAAAATTACCCTGTTCAAAACGCCATCTTTGTCTCGGACGGGGCAGAGGACGAATCAATTCTACCCATCATTGAATCCAGAATTAAAGTGGATGGAGTTCACAGGGTCATTGTCAAGCAGAGTGCAAACCTGGAGAGCACCTGGTATATCTTAAAGACAGCTTTCAATGATCCAAAGATCGCTAACACTTTTTTTGTCCCCCTCGGCCTGGCCGCTTTAATATATTCATTCTTTATTTTTACCGGTGACCCCAAATATGCGTGGGCTTCGGTCCTGGGTGCGATTGGTGTCTATATGCTGGCCCGGGGTTTTGGACTTGATGATGTATTTGGGAATTATAAATCAATTATGAAACAATCACTTGTCAAAGGTAAGATGTCTTTTATTACTTACCTTGTAGCCCTGGTACTGCTTATTATAGGAACGATTTTAGGTGCTATCAATTTCTGGGAATATTATATTCGCATAGATGTTTTCGTAGGTATAATTATATTGATAATGGTTTTTGTGAATTATTCTATCTGGTGGTTGGTTGCAGCTGGCTGGGTAGCAGTTATTGGCCGAATGATAGACCTTAGTCAGGAAGGGGGAAATTATAGAAAGAACTGGCCTTTCTTATTTTTCCTATTTTCAATAGGACTGTTATTCTGGGGTGCCAGTACATTCATACTTTCGGTAAGTCCCTCTATACAAGAATATTTTATTTCAGCCGATACCGGTAGGAATCTTCTGGTGCTGTCAGTTATAGGGGCAATAATAATTTCGCTTATCGGTATCTGGGTGTCAACGAGGAGTTCCAATGTTCAAAACCAACCTGCCTAAGTTCGATGCTGTAATAATTGGTGGTGTGGGATTCCATTATACAGATTCTGATGATTTTGATGTTTACACTCCATATGGGACAGTCAAATTGAAAAAGATCAGCATCAGCCATCACGGTACTAAATTAGAACTGGCTTTAATACAAAGACATGCCAATAACGAATCTGCTACAAGAGAACATCTTCCACCCCATATGCTTAATTATAGGGCCAATGTGTGGGCTATAAAAGCAATTGGAGCCCAGCGGGTAATAGCAACTAATTCAGTAGGTACCATGGGTGATCACCTGCCAGGTAGTTTTTTTGTCCCTGATAATTTTGTAGACTTCACAAAATCCAGACTCAATACCTTCTATGATAATGAGACCGTACATGTGGATATGACAGACCCGTACTGTAGCGAGATCAGAGATAGTCTTTTAAAAGCACTATACCTGAATCATTTGGAATTGAATTCAGGTGTGTATGTTTGCACCGAAGGTCCCAGGTTCGAAACTGCAGCAGAGATAAAAATGCTCAGTTCTTATGGGGATGTTGTTGGCATGACCGGATTACCTGAAGTTGTACTTGCAAAGGAACTTGGATTATGCTATGCATCGATATGCATTATTACCAATAAAGCAAGCGGGCTAAGTGGAAAAAAATTGACTGCTGATGAAGTAATGGAAATGCTTGATGCAAAACTGGTAACGCTTCAAAAACTGGTCATTGATGCTGTCACATCTTTGACTTCATCCTGCAAATGTAATTGCAGATCTGCCACCGACAATGCCCGGGTTCCCTAAACCTGAAGCGGATTTTGATGTATCTCAATAGCTTCTTCAATAGTAAGTTCACCTTTTGCTACTTTGCGGGCCAGATCTCTCGGTATGCTGGCTTTTCCATTTGAATGTTCACGACTGTATTCCTGAATGCGTTTGATCTCTCCCATCGAGGGTTCTACTTCCTGCTTCCCAACCACAATTCCAGTAAGTTTGGCAATATTAATGGCAGCTATGATATCTGAAACTTCTGAACTGTGTAATCCTCTGCCCATCGAAGGTGAAGTACCAGTCTCATCCACAACTTCAATGGGAATATTAAGGTCATGTAGTGAATTGATCAATTGCGTCCTTACAAGCCTGGCACCGTTCCCGATCTTAATGATAGTGTTTTCATTAGGATATTCTTCCAGGATCTGTAGTATAACATTTGTAACCTCTCGGGCTGTAACGTGATGAACTTCAACTACCTGGCCATCTTCCAATACCGCTATGCCCGGGTTTTTACCAGGATCGATACCTATTACGATCTGACCTATCCAGGTCTTGCCTTTTAGAATTCGTAATGCTGCATTAATTGTGGAATTGGGATCCTTTTCATAAGTCACTATCTTTTTTGGGTCAAAATTGATTTTTGTCGCTTCAGTTATGGATGTGATGATTGAGCCTATATTGAATGGAATCGGGTCTTTGAAGGACAGCACCAGAATATCAATACCCCGGGATTTAGTTACTTCCAGTATGGACTGAAATATACTAAAATCATCTGTTATTAGTGCTATCTGTTTTGACCTGGTAGCCCCTCCGAAGGTTAATATTTAAAATTGGGTGTAATAGCACATAAAGTTGTCCCAAAAAATTATGTGGTTCAGATTGCTGCCTATTGTTCTCACAGGAATCTTTTTAAAATGAACAGAATTGAGCCCATACAGGCTCGGTCTTGCGCAGTGCAATAAACATTACGGCAAAAATTGACTCGAAATAATTTCTCACTTACCTGATTTCTTTGCAAGTTCCTCGACAACTTCAAGAGGCAGCGCCCTGGCCAGGTCCAATTTAGTCACGCATCTGGTTGGAATATCCCTCTTTTTTGCTTCTGCTCTCAATGATTTGGCATCTATCTTTTTAGCAAGCTCTTCAATCTCCATAAAATAAACCTCTCTTTACTATTTTCTCTAATGGATTATCAATATTTTCATGCAAGATCAGCTTTGGTAAATTCAAATTCCCCATTTATGCTCACAGTTTCTGGCAGCCCGCCAAATCTGGCAGCCAGGATTATCTCGCCCAGTTCTCTCTCCATCAACCTGCTGATCCCGATAATAGAAGTGGTAGGCCTGGGATTAACATCAATCAGCCAGGGCTCTTCAGCCAATACAATATCCACTCCAACATAACCCTGACAGCCCAGCAGCTCGGCAGCTTGACATGCTGTTTCAAATAGTTCCTGATTCCTCCCTGAATCAATACCTACCATACCACCATTATATTGGATCCTATCGCCCAGCCTTATATTCTGCCTGTTCACGGAAATTGGGAGCAGTTTCTCACCCAGCACCAGGCTTACGCTTAAATGCTCGCCCTGGATATACTCTGTTGCCACGAACCCATCAGGTATTTCATTATTGTATTCTAATAAAGTAGTCTCTTCTGAGGCGCATCCCCATCTGGGTTTTATGACCACCTGCTCACCTTGTATGAAAACGTCTATTATGTCCTTGATAGCGGTTCTTGGTGTTCGTATCCCGCCCTTACTCAAGGTCTGGGTACAGATCAATTTATCTGCACATAGCCTGACCGACCGGGCCGGGCATCCCAGATTGACCGTGTTCTCTTCGACAATCTCGGTCAGGTCACCCAGAAGTTCATCGGGTGCTACCACGAGAGCAGCATCGCATTGTTTTGATAGGGATTCCACTGACTGGTCAAAATCAGTGGTCCTGACGGGAGTTCCCATCGATAATACAGGGCCGCTTGTGGGATATGTGACCATGTGCCCGGACCGCTCAAAGCTTTTGACCAGCACGTCCAGCATGGCCCTGCCTTCCAGCAGGATCGTGCCCTCCTCACCTGCACCTACCGCATACTCGGCCACCAGGATGTTCATATGGAATAAGCATCGTCAGTCAAGATAAATGTTACA
>JACUTQ010000138.1 GCA_014859725.1 Methanosarcinales archaeon
TATATGTTAAGACCCTTTAATAAACTATTTCTATACTAATAAACACTATTATTTAAATCATGTTTACATTTCATTCATTACCTTGGTGTTGGATTTGAACGAGAATTCTTACGATAGCTTACAGGATGTGGTACATGAGAAAGGAGAGTCCAGAACTATAAAATGGGGAAAGGAATGGATCTTGGTATTTAACACTCTTTCAAATGACACCGATATTATGTCCAACATAAGAGATCTGGTTTCTGATCTTGATATTGAAGATATGAAATATATCGATTCTCTTCTTATTATCGGTGGAAAAAAGTCAGTAAAGGTGGATAGTAACCTTGTTGAAGACCTGGTAGGGGTTAAGACAAAAAGCCAGGTGATCATCGATGGCATAAAAGAAGAACTTGACCGGGATTTTGGATACAAACTCTACGATAGAGGACCACATAAGAGACTCTTTATCAGGCTTCCAATAATAGAGATGAAGTATTTTTATGAGACACTTACCAATAAAATAAAAAATATTATCCTAACAAATGACAATTTCCCACCCGGGAACATTAGTGATATACTTTCAGTATATCTGATAGCAGATGAGAACCATGTAAGGCTTGAACCGGAATTATTCTTCCAGGAAATATTTGGATTTAAAAAACCAATTGAAAAAAAAGAATTTATTCCTCAGCCTTCAGGCAAAATAATTCAGGGAGAATCACATCGTGAACTGGTTGAACTGGCACTGAAAAAATTAGAAGAATATGATATCTATAGAGATATTCAGCTAGTTGATGCGGCAGGGCTTGAATATTCATTTGATGCTTTGGCTACATCAGAAGATGAGAGGATTTTCCTGAAATACCTGGATAATATCACAGACGATGACATGATATCAATGAAATTGTTTATAGATGCGTTCCAGGCAAAACAGGGATGGATATTAACTAAAGAACAAAACGAAAATAAAAATGTCCTGGAAATTGATAATATATCGATAATAACGATTAAAAATCTATAATTCAACTAAGAAGAGGAATTAAAACTGATTGACGAAAGCATAGTAAAAAATAAGCATCTATCATCTGGAAGTGAGAATCTTGACGAGCTGTTAGGGGGTGGATTTGAACATGGTATTATAACCCAGATATATGGAGGATCTGCCACCGGAAAGACAAATATCTGTTTGCAGCTAACAGTGCAATGTATTAAAAACCAGGAAAAAGCAGTAATCATTGACACAGATGGATTTTCTGCAGAACGTTTCAGCCAGATTGCAGGTAATGATGCAAAAAAACTTGCTAATGATCTTATTATTTATGAACCAGGGGATTTCCAGCAGCAGTATTCTGCCATTGTGGATATTGAAAAATTGGCCTCCACCGGGATCGGATTGGTTATAGTTGATTCTGCCACCCTTTTTTATCGATTCGGGCTGATGCCAGGTGATGACAACAATTCTAACATTAGGCGCCAATTGGTAGAGCAAATGGCAGGTCTGCACAGGCTGGCAAGGAAATTCAATATGGTGGTAGTAATTACTAACCAAGTCTATACGGATGTAGATACTGGTGAACTGCACCCCCTGGGTGGTAATCTGATCGAACACCTTTCCAAGACGATAATCAAATTGAAAAGGATTGAAAAGGATAAACGAAGAGCAACTTTGATTAAACACAGATCAAGGGCTGAAATGAAATGCGTTGATCTTACTATTACTAATGAGGGTATAGTCTAGGTGTGAAGTTATGAATGATTTGATGTACACTGCTGCCCAGCCTTTCAAACGCAAAGGGACTGACATGTTAAAGGAGTCTGAGTTTGTTATGGCTCTTTCCATGGACCTTAACTGGTTCAAGCCAGATACAGCTAAAGCTTTTGTTCAGATTGCTATTGAAAATGGAGTAATATCCAGGGAGAAGGGGATGCTCAAAGCCAAATTTGATATAAATCAGGTGAAGATCCCTATGGGTTTCAAACCCGATCCATCAATATTTGAAGAAAAAGATGTATTTGAGCTGATCATTGAACGCATCCTGACCAATACTGGAGAAGAAAAACAAAAGATCATTGCCAGCATCAACAGAAAAAAGGAAGAAACTTCTGGACTGTTCAATATTGAGGTGCTTGGGATTTTGGTGGCAAAGGAATATGGTATTGAAGTGGATGATCTGATCGAAAAATCATACAAAAACCTGGTTAAGGCCCAAGAAGAAAATCTTTGCTAATGCTCGGATTTAATTGAGTACATAAAGTTATAGTTATACATTATGTACAAAAAAAGAGGGAAGGAATTACGACGGGCGCGAGGGGCGATATATTTTTCCTTCCCGCTAATATTTCATTGTACAATTTGATAATGCATTTTTATTCATATATAATAAAGCCAAGAGCAGAGTGAAAGTAATCTTAAATTACTGAAATTATCTCACGATCTTTCGGATGACTCCTGTTCTCAATGGAACTGGATACATTTTTTAGATATTTTCCAGCAGCCTGCATTGCATTCTCGATCTCAAATATTTCAGGTCTTCGTGAAAAATCACCCACGGGCACATATCGGATTATTTTGTATTTTATGTCCCCAATATCTGATAGGAATCTGGCTATGTTCTGGATCTCATCAATTTCAACAATTCCCGGAATATATACTGTATTTACTTCAAATTCAAATTGATATTCATAAAGCAGCCGTATCGCTTCTAATACTTTTTTATTATCCTTTCCTGTATACCATTTATGCATGTCAGGATCAAGGGCCTTCAGGTCAATGTGAACTACAGTCCCCTTGATTTTCTCTATAATTGATTCATCCAGCAGGTATCCATTAGTGGACAGAATTACATCCCTGCCATCCAGTTGGATTAATATTGAAAGCAGACCCTGTTTATCCAGTGTTGGCTCACCTCCTGCAAGCATCACCTTTTTGTTAATAGGTATATGAGTTGCCAGCAGTTCTGCTGATATTGCAATGCCGCCATTTCGTTTTTCATTGCTGAAACATCCGCGGCAGTTAAAGTTGCATCCAGCAAACTGAATTGTGCATCTATTCGCTGACACAGCAAGATAGGATATATGCATATAATTCTGTTATTAAAAATGATCAAAATAAAAAAAAAGGCAACCAAAGCTTAGATAAGCTTAGATATAACCTTTCTTTCGAATCAATTCAGCATTCAACACGCTGGCTCCTGCAGCGCCGCGGATTGTATTATGACCCATTACAATATACCTGATCCCTTCCCTTATCCGGCCTACTGATACACTCATACCATTACCAGCATTCCTATCAAGTCTCGGCTGGGGCCTGTCGGGTTCATCCCGCACAATGATGACGGGGTCAGGTTCACTTGGCAGATTTGATAATCCGGGATCAAAGTCCAAAAATGCCTGGCGCACTTGCCCGGGTGAGGGATCATCCTCCATATCGACCCATAGGGCCTCAAGATGGCCGTCCATTACCGGTACTCTATGGCAGCTGGCACTGATGTTGATATTGGCAGGAATGACCTGGCTTCCATCGAATTCACCCAACAATTTATTAGGTTCACTTTCCACTTTTTCTTCCTCGCCGCCGATATACGGCACCACATTCTCCAGAATACTCATGGATGGTATACCATTATATCCGGCTCCGGATATGGCCTGCATGGAAGCAACTGTCAGGTTCTCAATACCAAATTGCATCAGTGGCTTAAGTGTAACTGTGAACATAATTGTAGTACAGTTAGGATTGGTAACTATACATCCGTCCCACCCTCTATTGTCCCGCTGGACATCAATAAGTCCCAGGTGTTCGGGATTAACCTCTGGTATCATAAGAGGTACATCAGTATCTGTTCTAAAAGCACTGGCATTACTTGCTACCAGACATCCTGCCTGTGCAAAATCTGATTCTACCTTTTTTGCTATATCTGCAGGTAGTGCTGAAAATACAATATCAGCATCCACTAATTTTGTATCAATAGGCACTACTTCGATATCAGCAGCTTCTTCAGGCATCTGGCTTTCAAGGCGCCAGTTAGCAGCGTCTTTGTATTTCTTTCCTGCTGATCGCTTTGAAGCTGCAAGGGCAGATATTTCAAACCAGGGATGGGCTTCCAGGGCCTGAACAAACCTCTGTCCTACCGCACCAGTTGCCCCAAGAACCCCCACTTTGATTGTTTCAGTCATTGTAATTTCGTAATAAATTTTATGAGTTCACTTGTTGAATATTTTACGAAATTACAACGTTATTGCGCTGGTTGGACATGAGTCCACGCATAATCCACATTCTGTGCAGTCATCTTCATTGACAACCGCAATATCATCCTCATTCAATGAGATCGCTTCTGTGGGGCATTCTTCCACACATGTTCCGCATCCTGTACATTCATCTTTATCAACTTTTGCTGCCATAGTTATTATCTCTCCTATTCATATTCCCCTGATTTTGGGTTTGGAATAACCAAATGAAATAGTATAATAAATATCTTACGATTAATAATACTCCCAATGTCATTATTTTTTCTATTTTTCAGAAAGACTAATTAATTGACCTTACTATTAGATGAAAAGGATGAACAATATTAATACATTTTCAGGTAGCTTAAGCTGTGAGATTGTCACGCTGCCGATAGATTCCAAGGAAATCCTGTATGACACCAGTTATTACGGTCAACCAAAGGATGATATCCTTGAACTGACTCTGATTGAAGCAGCTTACCTTATATATAAAGGCAAGATTACAGTGAATTCTGAAAACAAGAAACTTGATTTTGAAGGATTCATGTGTGAGGCCAGCCGCAGGACTGGTAATTTCGAAGTGAAATATATTGTTTTTAAAGACCTGCGGGAGAGGGGTTATTTTATTAAGCCCGGTGTTACTGATTTTAGAGTATATCCCAGGGGCGGTAGTCCTGGAAGAACACCGTCCAGATATTTTGTTTACGTGTTATCTGAACGGCAGCCTATGCTGCTAACAGATCTGGTTCGTCAGATAATAACTGCCTCAAATGTTAAGAAAGAGCTTATCATGGCAGTGGTGGATGAAGAGAGTGAGATCACCTTCTACGGGGCCAGGTTACGCAGTATGAAAGGAGATATGGATAATTCACGATCAGTTCCTGCAATCAGGGCATCGTTATTGGAAGATAGGGTCATGGTCTGGGATAGTAAATCTTCTGCCCAATTACACAATGAATTCCTGTATGGAAAGGCCCTTGATGAAATACGTCTTCAGTTATCCCTTATAGAGGCCGCATATCTGCTGGGCAGGGAGGTAGTAGAGATCATGGATAGTAAAGGTAGGATTCTAACTCCTAACGATTTTGCCGACCAGGCAGTGATGGTGGAATCTGATTTCCCGAAAAAGTTAGCTGTTTATAAAGATCTTAGAGAAAAAGGAATGGTGGTTAAGACCGGATATAAATTCGGCAGCCATTACCGTGTTTACAAAAAGGTGGATCCAAAAAAGGGTATGCTCCATTCTGAATTCCTTGTTCATGCTTTAGATAATAATTATATTTTCAATTTGTCTCAACTGTCCAGGGCAGTGAGACTGGCAAATAGTGTTAAAAAACAGATGATATTTGCCTGGGAATCCGGGGAGACAATTTCTTATCTGGAGATTAGCAGGATAAAAATGTAGATTAACTGGGCCTGGGCCTAATCGAGCATTAATTCAAATTTTCGTTTAAACATCTCAATAAGCCCGAAACATCCTGTAAGCATCATATCACCAAAAGGCGCTGCAAATTCTACATCAAATGCGGAGTTTTCCATAATCTGCCTTTTGGGTCCTGTTACTATAATTGATCTAATATTACCAAAAACCACAGTTTCCTGGATATGGCAACCATGCCCTCCATCGTTAAAGACATCATCAAAATTCAAATTTCCATCGCATAATCGCACAATGTAATTATCAAGTTTTTGGGCATCCATCTGTCTGGTATGGTGCTCAAATATTGCCAGCATCCTATTTTCAGACACCACTGCACCAATGGTATGCCCGTTCCCAATGTTAATAACAAGGACGGGGTCAGCAAGGACGTCTAATATGGCACCGCAAATAGCTGCCGGCCCTGTATCCATTACCAGCACATTATTGTGGTCATTTTTTAATGTTTCCATTACAGATCTCATTCTTGTAAGGCTACTAGG
>JACUTQ010000139.1 GCA_014859725.1 Methanosarcinales archaeon
GGTTTACTTTTTCATACCATGGCGCAGAGTCCGCAAAGAGAGGGCGGCGCGGGGGAGTGAAGAAAAAGGGGGAGCGGGGAAAGCGCAGGTATGAGAGAGGCGGTGGTAGGTGTGATTATGTTGAATTATGTCTTAACTCTGTGTTAGATTTAAGTAATTGTTAGCTGAATTCGCATTAATCATACTGAAATAGTATTAAATAAACACCGCACCACCATTATTTTTCTGTGGAAGATCAGCTATTTGAAGACCTATTCGCGAGTCATAATGAGCAGTAATTGTAAATACGCCCTCATCGTCTTGGATTGGTTCAATATATCCTTTGGATCTGAGCATGCTAAATTGTGTGACACGTAGCGGGACTAATAACATACCAGCCTCAATCCATCGTTTATCTCTTCTCAAACTCATATATTTCTCATGGCATACCTCCGGCAAAACTTCGATTGATTGATCAGTTCCTTCTATGACATCCTCAACCCAGTTACGATAAACCCCGGCAATCGTATGTTCATCAAAATCCTTCAGTTCAGGATAATTCAAAGCCCGTTCAAACTCTTCCCGCTCAGTTTTAGCATACCCGTCCGCGTAAACCATATCTGCCACATCGATAAGATTTCTCTCTGCTAATACAGTACCTTGTAGTGATTCTATACTCTGAAGAGTCTTTTCAACTATTGCTTTTGGATAAATGTTGAATTTATTTACTTGCTTCTTGCATACAATTACTGTCTCTGGTTCCCTTTTACCATATCTGTTTACACGTCCAAATCTCTGAATCAATGCATCGATTGGTGCTGGCTCAGTTATGCAGTTATTATAATCTAAATTCAAACTGACTTCAATTACTTGAGTTGCAATGAGTATTTTTGGTTGCTGCTTTAGAATCACGTCCTCAAGATTGCTTCTGTCTCGTTGAGTAAATCGTGAATGAAGAAGCACTGGCTCCTCAACATCATATATCCCCGCATCCCTTCTTTTGACAATGTATTCGTGAACATTCTGTGCAGTCGCAACGTGATTGCAGATTATTAACAATTTTTTATCTGAAAACCGATTTATAAAAGCATCTATTTGCTCCAATATATCTCCTGACCACATCTCAAGCATATGGCGCTTTTTGGCAATGACTTCGTTATCCATTGGCTCTGTTGAATCTGGTTCAATTATTGTTAGCTTCTCGCCCAGATTTTCACTGATGAGTTGCTGAAGAAATTCAGGCATTGTTGCGGATGCAAATAAAAACTTTGCGCCAAGTGGTTTTAGCCAGTGGATCATTGCAAATATAAGTCCTACAATTCTTGGTTCATATGCGTGAATTTCATCAAATATAAAACATGCTCCCGGAAATTCGATCAGCGATTGCTCCCACCCTCGTCCACGTAATGCACTACGCAGAATCTGGTGTGGCGTGCATACTCTAATCGGATAATACATCTCCCGTGCAAGATCTGCCAGAAGCTTTGCCGTACCCACATATTGTGACCCGCCCTCCTGAAGTTTATATAAGTGCGCCACATTTTTGTGATGCAAAAGCCCGACATTGTCTTTTCCACAGATTGATTGCAATGTGTTAAACATGGCATTTATGCTTGCAGTATATGGTAGCACATAAAATAGACGTCCATTTTCTATTTGATTGTGAGCAGCCCATAAAAGGGCAGCATTTGTTTTTCCAGACCCCGTAGGCGCTCTCAAAATAGCATCACCATAAACACTGCCAGATACCATCTGAAAAGGGCGTGGAGTTTCTCCGTCTTTGAAAAAACGGCAATCCTTTAACGTGATTGGAGGGGGAAGACTGGTTACATTGGCAGATGATAAATGGTCTGAGCTAATCAATGCACCACGTAATAGTGCTGCATATCTTCGTTTCTCTTTTGGAATGGTTGAAAGTTGTCCGTATCTACTTGAGCGAGACAGCCACTCACGTGATAGTCCGATATCTGCAAGGTCAGGAATTATGTTGAGTTCCCACTCATGCTGTCCGGTTTCCCTGCATAATCTATTCCACATAGTTAGAAGGTCTGTTGATGTTTCATACCATTCCTGTTGCATTTTAGTACATACCGGTGCAAGATCTTCCAAATCTTCCATGAAAGGAATTTGCGGTTCAGGTAATGTTTTCTCATTAGTTATTGCAATATCCGGCAAAATACTTCTATGATGTGTCAAAATGGCAAATAATTGTTCTTCGGTGATACCTCTAAATGTTGCTGCAAACGTAGCAGAAATAATTTCGTGACGTTTTCCACCCCAGTTTTTAGTGCGTTTATACATAACATCCTGAAAACCACTCGCTGATTTTCCAATGTCGTGCACAAGAGAACAGAAAAGTAAATCGGTTTTTAATTTTTCACGGTAATCTTTACTAAATGGTGCCCTATCTGCAATTGCGGATGCAATATTTGTACAATCCAGTAAATGGTCAAAGAGTGTTGTTTTGCCATCACTCTTTGCCATCAATTCCTGCCCATTCATGGAGATAGATGGCATGTTCCTCATCCGCGTCATTATTAATATGGTATAAATTCGGATTTTTAACGATTGAGCCTGCAGAAACAACCTGAAATAAACGAATATTTATAGGATTTCTCGTCATACCAGTTACTCTGTTATCGAAAAATTCAGGCAGTCTTAGCATCCTCCCACCAATATTTTCCTGAGGAAATGGCATGAGCGTTGTGCCGACCTTCCCAGTTTGTTTCTGTGTCACATCTATGGTTTCGACATTCTCAATCCATGTTAAATCCTGTGACCTTCCGAATGTTGGAATTCCTGCGGGTCGCCTGAGAATATCAAAAAAATCCATATTATCAAGATATAATTCTAAAACTGGATATGTATGGAATTCATATGATCTTATGGCTGTTCCTTTAGTGTGGGGTCGTAATTTATTGTTTTTAAATTCAAATCTGTGACTGGTCTCCATATCTACACCCAATCCAGCACCAAAAACATCTTCACCAAAACGATATTCAAAACCTATTCTAACATCATCTGGATAAACTTCTCTTCCTGCGCAGCATCCGAGAAACCCAAGCAGTGTAGAGTAAGATGGCACAGGCGCACATAGAGATTTACCGCTCACGACAAGAGGAATTCTAAACGTTGCTGTAATTCCCCGAATGGTGGCACGGACTAGTTTATCCATTTAATAAAACCCTCCGAGCATAAGCGACTCAACTTGCTTTGTCACTGTTGTTTCGATCATATCCAAGATGTGCTATACTGAATTTTTTCGCCACGTTGATTGGTGTATCAATAATGAACATTGAATCGCTTGTACCAAGTGCACGTATTGTTTCTTCGTTCTTTGGACTAAGATAGCCATTTCGAATTCCAATATATATTGGAGTGACCAATCGATCCGCGTAATCCAATGCAATCTCTTTAAGTGTTTCCACTTTTATGGCTGGTCCTTCAGAAGTCTCCTGATTTGGATTATCTTCAAACAGATTGTTGAATATAAGATTACCACAATCAAGTCCTGCCAGAATCATTACTTTTGGTGATACATCGGTCGCAAATGCAGCTTGTTTGGCACCACCTCGCAAAACAGAAAGAGAGTGTAACAATTCTCCTGCGCGGATTTTTACAGTGCCATTATCCGAGAATTCATAAACATCTTTTTCACGCTTTTTCAGTGTACCGTTCTCAATTCCTGGATTGATGAGTTCTTCACGCAATTCTATGCGATCTCCGACATTGCGAAAGACTCCCATGCGTGTCATATCCAAGCCAAATATTGCCTGCAGGCTAGTATTGTAGAATATCGTTGAATAGGGTACTGGTGTTCCTTCTATTAAATGAACATAACCTTCATCCTTTCCTTTCCATCCAAATTTTCGCAGTGATACAAGGATTGAGGACATAAATGGTGATGCTCGGATTAGCGCCTGGACTTTTGTTCTTTCCTGAGTTTCATCAGATTCATCGTCACTGTCCTCGTTTGAATCTGCTTTTTTTGTTTTTCCCTGTCCTTCTTCAGACCTCATATACCCGAATAAATCGTCCTCTGGATAGTTGATTGGATCGAGTGCTCCTGCTATCTTACTGGTAGTCCCTTTCTCACTTTTCTTGATAGAACCCAATGTACTCTTTTGCCATCCGGTTTCTTCGATCAATGTATCCCTCAACCAGCGCCTCCATGCCTGCGCCGATACATACGGTACACGGTATTTTCCATCGGAAAACTGTTTTGGTATAACTGTATTTCGATTTTCTCCAGATTGATCTATTCCGGCACCGTTCAGGAATGCACCATGTGCCGACACAAGGAATGTCCCGGCGATATGACTGATTTCTTTTGCTTGTTTCTCTTCTGCCATTTTAATTTCCTCCAGTTTGATTGATTTCAGGATTCATCGTAATATTTTCCTGCATTTTCTTTCGATACAAGTCAGTCAGTGCCAGCCTCATCTGGAATAGCAATTCATATCCAACAAAGTTTCCAGTCTCATCATGACATAAATCGTGCCAGAAACTATCCCAATCATCAGGCCCGAAGCCTTCATGACGCTCAGAGAGGTCACACATTACATTTTTTATCCAATAGACGTGTTTAGTACCACTTTTAAATTCATCAAGAACATCCTTCTTGAAACGTTTCAACCCACGATTTTCAATATAATCGTTAAAATATAGGTCTGCTGCCTCCAGTATATTGGGATTCATTTTCACAGATTCACCTTCTATAGATTTATATTCATAATTATGAATATCTTCATCCACATGACGAAGAAAATATCGAGTCATATCGAATCCTTTAAAACTCGCCTGTAATGGATACAAAGACTTCACCGGAAAGATATGGAAATAATCATCAATCGATAATCGTCCATCCTCTACCATTTCAATAATTCTGCCTTTCAATATATTTCGTTTTTTAATATCTTTGAATACATCTGATTTTATCCATTCTTTCTGTTCCTTTGTATTGTCCGGCAGAAGACCTTCAGCCAATTTTTGTGATGCGACAAGGGTTTTATATGGGACACCAAGAAGGCGGGTCTGGTAAAATGCAAACATGCTGACAGAAGCACCATCGTATTTCTTTATCGGGTATAATCCCATATAATCTATTTTGTTGCGTATTGAATTCAATAAATGATTATCTGAATTTTTAATAGATTTATCAACAGTCGCCAGTGATGCAATTTCATTTTCTAGATCGTAGCGGGCTGCATCCCAAAGAAAACGTACTGATTCATCTGGTATCGATATGATCTCACAACTTGGGTTTGTCCCAGAATTACTAAAGAGCCATATGTTTAGTTCAGAATTTTTTGGAAGTTCTTTTATTTTTTGCGCGTGTTGTAATTCTCTAAATACCGTGCATAGCCATTTCACAGTTTCACTACTATGTCGCTTTTTACCGATGGTCTCTATACTATTTCCACCAACAGATAATAATCTGCGATTATCATCGATAATCGACTTGATCAGATCCTGAACAAATGGTTGGTGTGCACCCTCAAACACCATTAGTTTCCCGCTCAATAATCTGGTTCCTATAGGGATGTAAGCTACAGCAAAAAGACACCTCGGACATATATTGAACATTCTTGATGATGATGGCAATGCCTGCGCATCGCTGCCAAGACTTCCAATAAGTGGGAACAGATCTCTTCCAACGACGTGATCGTTTCCTTTGTCATCATCTACCTGCTCATACGCAGCATTGATATCGACTGCATGGAATTCACCACAGCATTCACACATTCCTGAATCACGATTTACATTTTCTATTTGACTCAATAATCCAGATAAAATTGACCTATATTTTCTTTTACGAGTTTCTTCAAATTTTTTCCCCCTTGGTTGATATAAAGGCCCATTGTTGCCAAAAACCATTGTAAAAGACTTTAAGCGTGAATTCCAATCTGATAAATCATTGCCACCAAATACACGCTTCACATCATCATGATTCATCTTGGTAAACGATTCTTTGCCCGCCAAACACGCAATAACCGCCTGTCCGGTATCTACAAAAGGATTGCCAGTAACTGGATATATACCATTCTCTGCATTTACTCCCTTTATCATCACAATAATCACAACTTCAATA
>JACUTQ010000140.1 GCA_014859725.1 Methanosarcinales archaeon
TCATGGCGGACCGTTCTTTCAATGATACCTATCAGTGTTTGTGATTCTTCCCGCAGGGTCTGGATGATGCGGCGATATTGTTCCCGGCGGCGGAGCAAAAGTTTGTACGCCCCAGCCCAGTCAGCCCAATCCAGCACCCATGCATCATCTTTTGGCTCTTCGCCACTGATGTACGATTCGTAAAACGTCTCTGAAAGTACGCCATACTTACGTTCATATGCCTCTAAATCTTCATTGATTGCGTGGATATCAGCCATGATTTCCTGTAAATCCATTGCTATCACCTATTGCTCTCATACCAGTAATGTTTTCATAATGTGAGATAACCATTTCGCTTAACGTTTTTTGTATGCGAAGTTGCAGAGCAATTTTTAGTGGGCGTAAGTCAAACCACGTATAAACTATACCCATTTCCAAGCTTCTGCATCATTCAGAAAAACCTTTGTACTTATTTCATTTGTTCAGTACCCTAATCTCTCCCTACCCAGTTCACAACCGCCCAACAGGCATAATGCACAGCGCCTGCTCATCATCATCGAAAGCCCCCGCAACTCACTCCAGTTCATGCCCATTTATTACAGTTGAAACAGGGGTGTGTGGATGAAATAATTTCTACAAACCTTAAAAAATATATCGTGGTTAGAGCGGTAAAATATTTATAGCGTAAATTTAAACTATCAAATGTAATTATAAAAATAAGATTTATAAAAAAACAATTTTCCAACAACAAAGGATTCTCGAATGCCTGGACAAGTGACTGAGTTTTTACAAACTCAATTTGAAGATGAGATTAAAAAGTTCATAAAAAATAATCCATTTCCTCCAGATGAAGAGATCACATACTTTGCAAAATACTTGCGAACAAGTGGTTACATAAATGATTTGACCCAGGAGAACCGATCTCTATTGACTGATAAGTTTTTACACAAAGATGAAAAGATAGTAATTGAAATTGATAAATTCCTTGATAATTTCAGCTCACCTTGTGAGTCAGATATCAATGATTTTCTTAATTACCTTGCAGGAAATTGGATTAGATTTTGATCGATTAGAACTTCCAGTTTTCATCGAAAAGCAGAAGCTGTACCGGAAATTCAACTCAACAGAAAATAAACTAATAGGAGAATATCAGTTTGCAGATTCAGATGACTCATTAGTACATGATATCGGCAAACCCGATAAAAAAAATTCTCGGAGATACGCTATCTGATATGGGATTTCATCACATTATCAGAAAAGACAAATCCTGATCCTCTTTTTATTATAGTACTCCTTTGGTACTTGGCACGTCTCCACCGTTTAATGCAGCAGCCCGTTTCAGCGCAACAGCAAAAGCCTTAAAAAGCGCCTCGATCTTGTGGTGATCATTTTCCCCTTCGACTTTCATATGCACATTTATACCCCCATTATTGACCAGCGACTCAAAGAAATGTCTGGTCATCTGGGTTCCAAAATCACCCACTTTCGGACTCATAAATTTAGCATCAAAAGTAAGGTAACTCCTGCCGCCTATATCCAAAGCAACTTCAGCAAGTGACTCGTCCATGGGTATCCTGGCCTCTCCAAAGCGTGCGATACCTTTTTTTTCACCCAGTGCCTTGGCAAGCGCGCTTCCCAGTACTATCCCAACGTCTTCAATGGTATGATGCTCATCCACCTGAACATCACCCCTGGCAGAGACTGTCAGGTCAAAACCACTGTGCCTGGTCAGGGATGTGAGCATATGGTCAAAAAATGCAATGCCGGTGTCAATATCTACAGATCCGCTGCCGTCAAGGTTAAGTTTCAGTTCTATATCAGTTTCTTTGGTTCTTCGTTTCTGTTTTGCGGTTCTCATGACCTGCTCCTCACTTATTATCTTTAATGGAACTTTTACAGTATAAAATCATTTCGTTGCCGCCTGAATGGCATCTGGCAGGAACAGGCGTCCCATGTACAGGGCACTTCCGATAACCACGGCCCAGGCACCCGTGTCTTTTATTACCCTGACATCAGCAACTGTGGTGACCCCTCCGGATGCAACTACCGGGATAGTTACCGCCTCTATAAGTTCCCTGGTAGGTTCTGGGTCCACACCCAACAGCAGCCCCTCTGAATCGATATTGGTGAACAGGATGCTGCCAGCTCCCATCTCCTCCATTCTCAGGCCCAGGTCGGGAGGTGAAAAGGAAGAGGTTTTGGCCCAACCATGGGTTGTTACTTTCCCACCCTTTGCATCCAATGACACCATAATGTGTTTCTTTCCATATTTATCAGACATCTCTGTAACAAACTCGGGGTTGTTCACTGCAGCCGTTCCGATTATCACCCTGTCCACACCAAGTCCCAAAAGTTCATCCACGTCCCGGGATGTTCGAATGCCACCCCCTACTTCAATTTTGACATCAGTGGCATCCAGGATACTTTCGATCACGCTGCTGTTAACTCTCTCCCCCCGGATGGCCCCATCAAGGTCAATGAGATGTAGTGTTTTGGCTCCTTGATCTATCCATCGTATAGCTTCAGCTATCGGGTCATCCAGTGAGACAAGTTCAGTTCCCGGTATACCCTGGACCAGTTGGACACACCGTCCGCTTTTTAGATCTACTGCTGGTATTACTTCCATGATCATCTATTCCTGTCTTTGTATTGTAAAACTTAGCATTTAAGATTTGTTTAATACAAGAATTCATATTAATCAAACAAGGTTCATCAAAATCAGCACTGCCACAAAACAGAATGCACCAAATGCATCAATTATACTGGACAAAAGAGGTATGCTGTGAGTATCAGGGTCAAGTCTTAATTTATAGGTGGTGATTGAAATATAGTAACCCACCAGGTTTACAATTGTAACAGATATCAACCCCGCAAAAGTGCTAATAAATATCATGTTGAAAAATCCTGGCGAATCGATTCCCATAAGCAAACTGGCCACAAATGCCGATATACCGACAAGCGGGAATACCACCGTGGAATATATGTAGATCAACAGGAAATTAGGCAGGATCTGTTTTCCAGGTAATATGTTTGGGGTGAACATACCTGTATGGAGCATGGAGGACAGCCTTGATGTAAGAATGCCGCCCAGTGCATTATTATCTTCCAAAAACAATGGAACCATTACAAGCAGGGCAGGCAGGACCAGAAATCCATCAAGTTTTGAATTAATGATAAGTCCTGCCACAGTGCTCATGGCCCCTGCCAATAGCAGGACAGGGGTACTCTCATACACGACCCTTTTCATGATATCAAGTTCGGACCTAATAGCAAACAAGACTGTAATTATCCCCAATATAACAAAAATGCCGAACAGTATACTGTGGGTATTGGAAGACTTGCCTCCTATCAACAGAATGGCTAACAAGAGGGCTGGCAGGGTTACCATATCCCCTGCCGCTGTTATGATGGGGGCGCTCATATTATCCAGGTCCCATTCCCGTTTATATCCGGTTACAGCTACACCTACAGTAATTACCAGTACAAAAATACTTGAGATAATACCACCGATCATGGAGATCAGGACGAATTCAACCGGGCCGATACTTTGTATTTTTAAAACAAAAGCAAATCCACTGGCCATTACACCAAGGGCAAAAGATATCAGAATTGTATTTACCATCGAGGCAAAGATATTCTGGCTCAGGACGCTGTAGGATTTCAATGATGTGCTGAACATTCCTGTATGCAACGCAGTACCCAGCCTGGACCCCATGGCACCAAAGATATTACCCCTCATTCCAATAGCAGGTGTTATAAGCAGGATCAATCCAGGTAATGATTCAAGCACTCCTGTCATTTTTCCCAGTACCATACCGGCAACCAGACTCATGAGACTCATAAGTAACAGTCCTGAAAAACCTTCTTTCAATGTAGAATAATTAATGTGATATTTCAGGGATACAGCGAATGTGATATCATCAATGTTCTCTTCCTCAAAATCTGGCATTGGTAATCCCTCATCGGTGGTTTTATGTACCGTTAATTTAAATAAACTATTATTTATAGGTAGATTAATTATGCCCAAGAAGATTGAGCACTGTTCCTTAAATATGAAAGAACTCCTTGTGGGAATGAAAGACACTTCCGAATTGATGCTTGATCTGGCTTATTCTGCTATGATCTATGACGATGAGGATATTGCAGAGGAAGTGATCCGCCTTGAAGATAAGATGGATACCCTTGAATACCATATGAAGATCACAGCTATGCAGGCAGCCCGTCGTATTGATGAGGCTCATCAACTATCAGGTGTTCTAAAAGCAGCCTCTGCAGCGGAAAATATTGCCAATGCAGCAGGGGATATAGCCAATATCGTACTGCTGAAGATGGGCATTCCCATGGAACTGAAAGCCGATATACGTGAGGCCGAAGAGACCGTAATCAGGATCACCATAAATCCAGACAGCCCGGTGATAGAGAAGACATTGGGAAAGCTGAAGCTTGAGACTGAAACCGGTATGAGTGTAATAGCCATACGTCAGGGATCATCGTGGTTATATGACCCTGATAACGATACACCCATTCTGGCTGGCGATATTCTGTTTGCGAGGGGACATGATGAAGGAGTGCCGTTGTTTACGGAATTGGTAACTGGCAAACCCTTTGAAAAACGCAGTTACAAACCTGCCCGGACCCTGGATGATCTGGAACGGGCCGTGGACATTGTTGTTGAGATGAAGAATAAATCAGAGCTATCTGTAGGCCTTGCTTATTCAGCAGTACTTTTCTATAATAAGGATATTGCAGACGAGGTTCGCATCCTGGAAGAAGAGATGGATCAGATGAAATATGAACTCCAGCACTGGGTACTGGAATGTGCAAGACATGTGGATGATGTTGACAGTTTAAGGGGTCTATTGCACCTGGCAAATGCCTCAGAGACCGTTTCTGACGCTGCCTATGAGATTGCCGATATTGTACTCAGGGATATTGAGCTGCACCCTATATTCATGCTGGCTGTCAGGGAATCGGATGAGGTTATTACGAAGATCATTGTAGCCGAGTGTTCACCACTCGTTGACAAGACCCTGGGTGAGTTGAAACTGGAGACCGAGACCGGCATGCATGTAATGGCCGTTAAAAGGGCTAGCCGCTGGATCTACAGACCGAGTTCAAGGACCATGATAAAAAGCGACGATGTGCTTATTGCCAGGGGTTCCCTGGACGGCGAGACTACTCTTTTTGAAATGACTGCCTGCCCGGTTGAACAGGTTGAATAATTTAACCGAGTGCTGATAATTGTACAATTTAATGCCGAACGTAATCTGGTTAACAGCACCACTTCGCTGGTAGTCTCGCGTCCATGTGTGCTATTTTCACCGAACTTTTCATCGAAACAGTTGGCAGTTTCCCAACCCAATCCGGCGAATAGTGCAATGGCGGGCTGCTCGACCAGTGCATCTTCTGAGAATTGACTGCTCATCTTACATCCCTTCGTTTTTCCGTTAAATTGCCGTTAAATTGCCGATAATTTTTATCTTGCATCTACTAACACTATTGTTATTTTTTATATATGTATCCACTTTGTTGAATTGTCCTCAGTATAACAAATCAGGATCCACAATCCATCCCTCAAGTGGATCGCAGTCTGATGGAATGCCATATCCCTGATCTCGCTGTTCATAAGCCCACCCGGTTTGAACGGCACATAATACAGCGTCCAGGTTATCGCCCGTAGGATCTTCAATAAGAGCTGCCTTCAATTTTTCATTCAATTCGATATCGAATCCATAGTAAGATCGAAGTTCGGCTGAGCATAGCCCGTGTAAAATTTCACTGCGGGCGTTCTTTTGCTCATCTGTTTGCTTCTTTTTGGTATCATTTTTGTATCCTTGCTTGCCTATCCATTTCATAGCCACAAGTTTTGGATAGGCTTCTACCACAATCCTGCTCCCGTTTATGGGCCTGCTAGGAAGAATGCTGACTCTGGATTTTAGAAGTCGGAGTGCTCCCTGATAAAACATTTTTCCAACCGGAGTACCGTATAA
>JACUTQ010000141.1 GCA_014859725.1 Methanosarcinales archaeon
GCACACCCAACCGCAGCAGAGCTGCGGGGCATGACGTGCCGTCGCTTTACAACTCCGTTTTTATTTGAAATCTAAAAGTTTCATTTGCTTGCAACCTTCCTTTTCTTCTTTAGTACCTTGCGTCTCAACATACCTCTTTATAATATCAGTTGTAACTCCATCTCCAACCGTCCCTATATATCCACCATCACTCCAAAAATGTCCACCCCATAGTTGTTTTTTAATATCGGGGTATTTCTTAAAAATGTTCTTGGCCGTAATACTTTTAAGAATTTGCATAATCCTTGAAGGTGCATATCTTGGTGCTGCACCAACAAAAATATGCACGTGATCTCCATCTGTACCTATTGCATCAAACTCAAACCAATATCTTTCTCCAATCTCAGAACATATTTCTTTGAAAAATTCAACTCTATCTTTGTTGAATAATATTTTTTTCCTATATTTTATGCAAAAAACCATATGTTACCGAATTTTATAAACACAGTGGCATGCATGGTTTAACTCGGTCATATATGTTAATATATACTTACGATTAAAAGTTGCTACTACGGTTTGTCCCAACCGCAGCAGAGCTGCGGGGTATAACGATTAAGATAATTGGCAATGGTCCTCTGGTCTTTTCCAAGGTCTTTGGCGATCTCCTTATAATTGACTATCATGCCCGGTTTTTTGCTAATTATATATACCAGGGTTTTAAGCAGCTCAACATCTTTTATCTCAAATTCATCTGGCAGGTCTTTATATATGACCCTCTCAATGACATTGTTTAAAATATATTGCCGTGCGAAATCCTCATCTCTTTCATCGTAGAGTTCAGGAAACATCCCGAATTTAATATACCGGTAAAATAGGGGGATTAGTTCTCTTTTCCAAAGATCAGGATCTTCCCTTATCAGCGTTAAGTCCCTTCCATTAATCTCGATAAGTTCAGCAAATGAGAGCAACTTCATCTGAAAAACCATAATCCTTCCTGCAAGGCTTTCTGTTGATTTTTTTCTCAGACTGACAGATGCCGAACCAGAAATAAAGAATTTTATATTCGGATAAAGGTCATAATAAACTTTTATCTTGTTTTCCCAGTCATCCACTTTCTGTATCTCATCCAGAAAAATGAACATCTTCCCTTCAGTCTCATCAAAACTGCTGCCTAAAACAATTCTTTGATAGCTTTCAAGAATCTCTTTAAGATCAAATACGACCTCAGCGAAGGAAAAATAGAACAGGTTCTTATTATCAGTGTATGCGAGAATATCCTGTATGAGCTGGAACATGAGTATTGTTTTTCCAGTTCTTCTTAATCCCCATATAAGCATTATCTGTCTTCTGTCAATATATTTTTCAATATCAGAATAGATGTGCCTTTTGTATGGTTTTAGCAAGGAATCCTTTACATTACCAGTTTTCCACCAGGGATTAATAATTAATTACTGTTTGATGTCATTATTTTATAGTATTGATTACAATTTAATGTTATTAGAATGCATAAAAACAGATATTAAGTTTGATAGTATAACCCTGTCCTTGATTCCATTATATTCAGGGATCATTAATCCTCTATCACATATTCAAAAACCAGCTGTGAAGCAATAAAGAACACCACATCATATACTATAAGCATCCTGACTTCTGCTGATGCTGCAGAAAGACCACCCGTGGATAGCACATTCTGGGTTGCCATCACAGCAGACATGATAAGCGGTATAATGATCGGGAATAAGATCACAGGTAACAATATTTCCCTTGTTCGCATACTGACCGTCAGGGCCGAGAACAATGTCCCAACAAGAATGAACCCGATTGTGCCCAGCAATATAACAACTGATAGAGCCAAAAGTCCCTGGATATCTGTGAAATTGAATAGGACAATGAACAGGGGTACAATTATCAACTCAATAATGAACATTATTACAAGATTTGATATTACCTTTCCCAGATAGATCGTTGATGGGTCTATGGGGCATAGTTTAAGAGCGTCCAGACACCCATCCTCTTTTTCACTTGCGAATGACCGGGACAGACCCAGCATTCCTGCAAAAGTAAAAGCTATCCACAGGATACCGGGTGCGATATCTGACATTTCAATGTCAAATAAGATATTGCTGAAGGAATAATTGAATATCACGATCACGAGAAGTGAGAAGATTACCATGCTGTTCAGCATCTGTTTGGTCCTGAACTCCATCAACAGGTCTTTCCAGGCCATATAGAGGATTTCTCTCAATTCTCACACCTCATGCACATAATGATCATATGTTTCACGAAATTGTTCAATGTCCTTAATTTCAGATCTGGCAGCCTGGTAAACAATTTTTCCTTCAAACAGGATAATGATCCTATCTGCCAGGTTTATGCCCCTCTCAATATCATGGGAGACCATGACCTGGGTCTTATCTGAAACATCCAACTCGCTTAATATCCTGTCAAAGGTGGCAGCTGCATGCTGGTCAAGTCCGGTATAGGGTTCATCCAGGAACAATATCTTAGGGTCATGAAGAATAGCCCTTGCAATGCTCAAACGCTGTTTCATGCCCCTGCTGAAGGTTCCGACCCTGTCGTCAAGCCTGTATTTCAGCCCGACCTGATCGGTCAGCTCGTGTATCCTTGAGTCCAGCGTATCCTTTGGCATGCCGTACATTCTGCCAAAAAACGTCAGGTTCTCCCTGGCGGTAAGGTCCTGATATAGATAGGTCTCATGTGAGATTATACCTATTAACTGCCTTACCTCAAGTGGGGATTCCTTTACATTATGGTCTTCTATCAGGACAGTCCCGGCCGTCGGGCTGATCAATGTGGACATGATCTTTACCATAGTGGTCTTACCAGCACCATTGGGACCGAAAATCGTAAGAAATTCCCCGGTTTCTATATCAAGATCAATATCATGAAGAACAACATTATTTCCAAACGTCTTTGAAAGATGTTTTATCGAGATAATGATGATCTGCTCCTGTAATCTATTATTATGTTCCTATCTGCAGCGGGCTGGCAATCTTCCTGAGGGTCGCTATTGCTGAGAGCGGTGCGAGATAACTTGTCTTAGGGTTTTCAGGAGATGGTATGTTTTCAACGAGGGTAGTAAATGTACCGAAATCCCCTTCCACTTTGATCTCATGCCGGTTACGATCAATGGTAGGGTCCACCTTTATTTTGACATGTGTTTTATCTACCCCGATTCCGGCAAGACTAATAGTAGCAGCTACATTTACGTTTGCGGGGAAGGCTTTTACAGCTTCCTTTGCTGTACCCTCGAAAATGATCGTGGGGGTTTTGAATTTATACGGATCAATATTATTCTCAACCACAAACGGTGCGCCTGCCAGACCTTTTGGAGGTTTTGTAGTGGTCAGTGTAACAGAATAAATATTTGCGGAAGAGGCAGACTTGATACCATCGACACCCGCAACAGCTCCCGAAGGCAGGTATATCTTGCAGTTATGCTCCTCTGCCAGGGATATGAGTTTATTAAGTAATTCAGAATCTACAAGCGCACCCACACTCATTATCATTACATCGCACCCTTTCTCAAGTGCCGGGATAGCCACCTGCGGGACTGCCTCAGGGGAGGCGGCTTCCACTATTAAATCAACTTTCTTGACCATTTCCCTGATCTTCATTAACGACGGAGGCCGGGAGAGAGTTTCACAAAGTTGGTCAGCCAATTCAATATGATGTTCGTGTACAGCTAGCAGTTGTGCTCCTGTTATTCCAGTATCTAACGCACGGCAGATAATTGAACCAATGGCACCACAACCCACAACTCCAACCCGAAGCATAATACCTATAATCCAAAATCATTTTGAAAATATTAAAAAGTATCCAGTACACTCTTTACAATCTCACTAAAGTCTTCCTTAAGAGAATAGTGATTGTGTTCCCGTGTCACGTCGATACGCAAAATACCAAGCCTGGTATTCATCAATCCAACCATTGCCGATACACCCCTATAATTCACGTCAAATCCCTGCTCGATAAGATTATTATAAATATCGTTCGTGGTATAGGTTTCTCCAATTAGAAATAATTTCAATACCGTTTTTCGAAGGTTCGTCTCATCACGACGTAAATATTTTATTAACCTTTCTTTAGCTTGATTGTTAATCTCGTTCAGTATTACCACCGTAATAATTTTTTCCAGAATTGAGATTGAATATGTTCTTTTTAAGGTAAATAAACATTGTCTTTAAACAGCCGCACCCTCCAAGTCCAGAGGAATTCTTTCAACTACCAGCCTGCCGTATGTTGGATAGCTTTCTTCATACCAGGCAGTGAAGTGGTCTATGATCTCGCTGGAAATCTCTTCCAGCACCCACCAACCCAGTTCCACACGGGTTTTGCCGGGACAATAATGTTTTTTAGGTACTTCCAGTTCATTCAGCATTTCGACAATCTCTTCAACATCACCCTCTATTACACCATAGAATAGCGTACCGTCCGGAGTTATCTCATCAAATTCGCGAGCTGTGGTTTCTGCTATTCGCAGCAGTCTCGTGCGAAGCTGAACCGCGTCCTTAAAGCACGATGAACAAAAATGAGCTTTTAATCCGGGATTTTGCCTGAAAATATCAGAAGCTACAGCCTGACTCCCTGATGCACCACAACTTACATCGTTTGAAATAGTAAAACCATGCTCCTTCATTGCTTCAGCGTTTGAATGAGAGAATTCCAGTTCATTCATATTAAGGAAAATGTCCTGGTCCATGGCTGCGTGTGCCACATGCTCTGCCCCTTTTCTGGAAGGAATTTCAAAACCCACATCAATATCCAGCTCTTTGGCCCACTTCACGGATCTTATAAACTCCTTGAGAGACTGTCTGTCAAATATGTCAGGATGGAAACGTATCTCATCAAGGCCTGCTGTTTTTAGTTTCTGCAAAATATCTCTTTGAGGAGATTGGGATGTATAAAGATGTATGTGGTGGGACTTACCAAAATGCTCCTTTAAGAGTTCGATATACCCTGCAACCCTGTCTTGCACCAGCAGTGGTTCACCTCCTGTGATCCCGGTGCCAAGGGCATTCATACTACAGGCTTCTTCCAGAATATCATTGTCAGAATATACAGGCCGTTCATTGGCAAATATCACATCAATTCCTGAGCGTTCTTCTGATATAGGACAGTAGAAACAATCCCTGGAGCACAGACCAGTCACAAAAAGCACCATTTTAGCACCCTTCTGGCACAATTTGCACCCTTCGGGAAGATAAGTGGAAAAAGAACCTGATTCGGTATGAGGTATCATATTTGGCTTTCTAAATGTCTTCACTAATAATATAAACTATGTTATTACTTAATTGCATCAATTATTTGCAATAATTTAACCAACGTCTACATAAATAAATATCGACTTATATGATGTAGAATAATTTTAGATCAATCTACTAGATGGATACTTCATATAAAATTTACACAAGTGTGTGGAGGTGTTACGAGATGAAAAATGTTGAAATGTCACAAAATGGAGATATTCTAACTATAATAGTTGACTTATCTAAAGAGTTTGGCCCATCATCTTCTGGAAAAACAATTATTATTGCATCAACTGAGGGGAATCAGTCAATTCCTGATAAGGAAGATATCAAAATCGGATTGAATGTTTATAGGAAAAAATAGTTTGATAAATTGAAACCAATTTCAAACCATAATTATATTGTTCTAAATTATTAGTTAATTATGACTACCGATTTAACATTTATAACAAACGAGGAAAATAATAAGTTGGTAGATAGATTTGCCGCTCTTATTAAAGATTCTCAATATTTTGATTGTTTGGTTGGATATTTCTACACAAGTGGATTTCATTCACTATATAGATCATTAGAAAATACTGAAAAAATCAGAATATTAATTGGTATCAGCACCAACAAGGAAACTTATGATTTAATCCAGGAATCGCAACAATCAGTTCAAACGGAATTACAATTATCGCATAAAGAAACAAAAGAGGATTTTTCAA
>JACUTQ010000142.1 GCA_014859725.1 Methanosarcinales archaeon
TGGTCAGATTCATAGAGAACAACGGCGACCCGTCAGCCTACCTGGAGACCATGAGCGTATCCTATCCAGATCATCCCTTCTGCCAGACCCTGATCACCTGTGAATCAGCTGACCAGTTACTGGAAAAACTCAGATCCCTGGAGCCAAAGCTGCCTGCCCTTTCTGCAGATACAGGAAATGCCTGGCTAGCATACATTAAGTGGTCAATACTTCAATCGGCGCAGATGAACTCTTTTTCAGCATCATCAAACCACACATCCAGTATGTTTGACTCCCGGTTAAGAATTACTTTTATTTTATCCAAATCTGGACACCTTCTTTTATTCTATCAGTTATATATGAAGTTATTATGAATCCTTCATCCTTATTTATTACCACACACATATGGTAGTTTTTATCATGATATGGATATGATATAATCCCAATATCTTTTTGAGATCGATATTTTAAATTTTAGTGAGTGTCAACTTCAAAAAAGAGATCAGTTCCATTTTTCATGATTTTGAATCCTCATTTTTTATGGTATATAAAGTATGATTTTCTCATTAAATCTCGATATATTGAAAGCATTTGATTCTCGAAACAAGGCGAATGGTATCTATGAGTTATAAGAAATATTGTGTATGATTGTGTAATTAATTTTATAAATAAACAATTTTACATAAATGTTATTTCCCCTGGCAGAATTTTTCAATTCAACTTAAAGTATATAAAGGTTTAAATACCCTTATATTTAGTGAGAAATATGGCTAAAATTGACGATCCTAAAAAAACAATTAAAATCGAGAATGTTGTTGCCTCTACTGCCATTGGTACTACTCTTGAACTTACAAAGATCACTATGAAGTTGGAAGGTGCAGATTATAACAAAGCACGGTTTCCCGGTGTAGTGTACAGGACAAAAGATCCTAAGACTGCCGCATTGATATTTGGCAGTGGCAAGATCGTATGCACAGGCGCCAAAAGTATTGCTGATGTACATAACGGCCTGAAAAAAGTGTTCAAAGAATTGCGGGATATGGATGTCGAGGTTATGGAGAATCCGGAGATAATTGTCCAGAATATTGTTGCTTCAGCTGATCTGGGTACTGTGCTCAACCTAAATGCAATTGCCATCGGACTCGGCCTGGAAAATATCGAATACGAACCGGAACAGTTCCCTGGACTGGTTTACAGGCTTGCTGTGCCGAAAGTGGTAATGCTGTTGTTCGGTTCAGGCAAGCTGGTGGTAACAGGCGGTAAAAAACCTGAAGATGCAGATGCAGCAGTTGATAAGATCGTTGAAGAACTGGACGGCCTGGGACTGCTATAAACCAAATGTCTGTTTTTCCAATAACTGACCATCATATGCATTTGGACCCCCGGTTTCAGGGGGTTGAAGCCGCCAAAGCGTTCCAGCGTGCTGGCGGCACACACATTTTTATAGTTTCCAAACCTTCATGGACCATTGGTATTACTATAAACCAACCTGAAGATTACGGGTTGGTATTTGACGAAACAGTCAAAATGGCAGAAGATGTTAAAAAAGGAGGCGTAACTGCTTTTCCTGTATTGGGGGTCCATCCTGCAGCTATCACTAAAATGTACGGCAGGGTGGGGCTTGACAAAACCATTTACCTGATGAGGGCAGGTCTGGAAATGGCAGCAAAATATGTTGAAGAAGGGCTGGCTGTAGGTTTGAAATCCGGCCGTCCCCATTATGAAGTAGAACCTAAATTGTGGGACGCATCTAACGAGTTACTGTTGCACGCTATGGAACTTGCCAGGGATGCAGGGTGTCCATTGCAGTTACATACTGAAACTGCTACACTTGAAAACATCAATGATATTGCAGGTATGGCCAAAAAGGTTGGTCTCTCTCCTGAAAAAGTGATCAAACATTTCGCGCCACCAATGGTAAAGGAATTTGAAAACGTCGGAATGTGGCCCGGGGTGCTGGCAGGAAAAGGTATGATAGAGGAAGCCCTTAAGCAGGGGGATCGATTCCTGATGGAGACCGATTATATAGATGACCCAAAACGTCCGGGAGCAGTACTTGGCCCAAAGACGATACCCCGTAAAACCCTGGCCCTGGCGGAAGAATGGGGTGATGAGATATTTTGGAAAATTCATAAAGAGAATCCGGAAAAAGTATACGGTGTAGAAGTCGAACTACCATAACCTAAATATAGAAGTTTAAACATACGAAAAGCGAATCTCGTTATTAATGAATTAACAATATACTTGTATTATTTATGAAAGGAGGATTTTAATGGCAGGACAGTTAGGCAGTCAGCCAATGGTTATTCTTAGGCAAGGAACCCAAAGAACAACAGGCAGTGAAGCTCAAAGAGGGAATATTATGGCAGCAAAGGCAGTAGCATCTGCAGTGCGCACCACCCTGGGCCCAAAAGGTATGGATAAGATGCTGGTAAATTCTGCAGGTCAGGTAACGATTACCAATGATGGGGCCACCATTCTCGATGAAATGGACATCAAGCACCCCGCAGCGAAAATGATCGTGGAAGTAGCAAAGACCCAGGATGATGAAGTTGGAGACGGTACAACCACGGCGGCAGTACTGGCAGGAGAACTGCTGGCAAAAGCAGAAGAATTGTTGGAAATGAATGTTCATTCCACGACCATCACAGCCGGGTACATGGCAGCTGCAAATAAGTCACAGGAGATACTTGAAGGTATATCTGTCAATGTATCTGACACTGATGAGGATATGCTTATAAAGATCGCTAACACGGCCCTGACAGGCAAAGGCGCAGAATCAGTTAAGGATACATTAGGACATCTGGTGGTCAAAGCTGTCAAATCCATAGCTAAAGAAGGCTTTGAAGGGAAAAAGACAGTGGACATCAAGGATGTGCTGATGGAGCGCAGGGTTGAAGGTAGTATCGATGACAGTGAACTGGTTGAGGGAATAATCATAGATAGGGAGAGGACCCACCAGAGTATGCCGAAAAAAGTCGAAAATGCAAAGATCGCTATTCTTGCCACTCCCATTGAAGTAAGGTCAATGGAGTTTAAGAATGAAATATCATTTACTTCTCCAAACCAGCGCAGAGCCTTCATTGATCAGGAAGAGCAGATGATCAAGGAAGTAGTGGACAAGGTGATAAACAGCGGGGCAAATGCTGTATTCTGTAAAAAAGGCGTGGATGACCTGGCCCGTCATTACCTGGCCAAAGCAGGTATATTCGTGGTTCACAGGGTCAAGGTACGGGACCTGGAACATCTGGCAGAATCTTCCAACGGGAAAATAATAACTAATCTGGATGAACTCACACCTGATGACCTTGGTACAGCAGGGGTAGTGGAAGAGGTCATGGTAGGAAATTCAGAGATGATATTTATCCGTGACCTTCCAAAATCCAATGTGGTATCCATCATTCTAAGAGGCGGTACTGAACAGGTGGTGAATAACCTGGCCCGGGCTATGAATGATGCCCTGAGGGTTGTTGGTGTTGTAATAGAAGACGGCCGTGTTGTAGCTGGCGGAGGCTCACCTGAAGTTGAACTATCACTGCGTATTCGAGAATATGCCGCCCAGTTAACGGGCAGGGAGCAGCTGGCTGTGACCAAGTTCGCGGAAGCTATTGAGATAATACCAAAGACGTTGGCAGAGAACAGCGGTCTTGATTATATTGACAAACTGGTGGAACTTAAGAGCAAACACGAGGCTGGTGAGAAGAATGCGGGCCTTAATATATTTGAGAACCGCGTGGAAGATATGCTGGAAGCAGGTGTAGTGGAACCACTGCGTGTAAAGCTTCAGGCTATTGATTCAGCATCAGAAGCTGCCAGTATGATACTGCGTATCGATGATATGATCGCAGCTACAAAAGAACAGACTGGACCGAAGCCAGTTCCAGGTATGAAAGATTTCGAAATGTAAGTCGTGGGGCCAGGCGGTCCCATTGAATAATTTTTTTAAATAAATGACAAACTCTATTTTAGATACTGCATCCCGAGTTCTGACAGAAGGCCCCATTTGCGATCACTGCATAGGCCGCCTTTTTGCCAATCTTTCCACTGGTCTTACAAACGACCAGAGGGGGGCAGCGATAAAATTAGCCCTGGCTTTAGAGAGTGATCAGAAAAATAAGGACTCCTCTCACGATACACTGCTCAGGCTGCTGGCTCCCAGCAGCATCCATGCCAGAAAAAGCCTGAAAATAAAAGATGTGCAAAAAAAATGCTGGGTTTGCAACGGTTTGTTTGATGAATTGGATACCTGGGCCGAAAAAGTCATAAAAGCAGTTGAAGGATTTGAATTCAATACCTTTGTTGTAGGCACCAAACCTTCAGGACTGCTGATCGAGAATGAAGAGATACTCTGGGCCACATCCCGAACCAGATGGGCAGAACAGTTGAAGACCGAAATGAACAGGGAAGTGGGAAAACGGGTTGAAGCCCTGCTAGATAAAAAGGCTGACATGAAACTACCAGAGATCACAGCTATACTGGATATAACACAGGGAACAGTTGATCTGGAAGTAAGATCATTATTTATTTTTGGAAGATACCGCAAAATAATCAGGGGCATCCCTCAAACCCGCTGGCCCTGCCGGGAATGCGGCGGCAGCGGATGTGAGCGGTGTGGGTTCACCGGACGGATGTATCCTGAATCAGTGGATGAATTGATCCGTCCCGAAGTAATGGCTGCCACTGGTGCAACAGATACAGTTTTTCATGGAGCTGGCCGGGAAGATATAGACGCGTTAATGCTGGGTACGGGAAGACCTTTTATCGTGGAAGCAGTCCAGCCCCTGCGCCGCCGGATTGACCTTACCAGGCTCCAGCACAAGGTGAACCGTCATGCAGACGGTAAAATCGAAGTATTGGGCCTGAAATTTGTTACCCGTTCCGCAGTTGAAGCCATAAAACAGGCAAAAGCAGATAAAGTTTATAGGTTAGGAGTCACATTCAGGACACAGTTATCAGAAGAAAAACTTATATCTGCCTTAGACATACTTTCCAAAAAAACCATAATCCAGAGAACACCCACCAGGGTAGCTCATCGTAGGGCTGATCTGGATCGAGAGCGCAGGATCCAGCATATGGAACTGGAACAACTGTCTCCAGACGGGCAATCGGCTTTAATTAAAGTAGGTTGTCAGGGAGGTCTGTATGTCAAAGAGCTGGTTTCAGGTGACGAAGGACGCACCAGGCCAAACCTCTCAGAGCTGCTTGGTGTGGAATCAAAAGTTGCCGAACTGGACGTAATAGAAGTTAAAGGAATATTCATCTAATTGGAGGATCTAACATTGTCAAAATCACATGGTGAGAGAAGGAAGACCAGGTATAAATTGAAGAAAAACGTCAGAGAAAGAGGACTCAGTCCCGTAAGCCGCGCCATCCAGGAGTTCGAGATCGGCCAGGCAGTACATATCAAACTGGACCCAAGTGTCCATCGTGGAATGTCCAATCCCAAGTTCCATGGCAAAACAGGCAAAGTAATAGGACAGAGAGGCCGTGCATATATCCTGGAAGTATCTGATGGAAATGCGACAAAGCAGGTAATTCTTTATCCCGAACACCTTCGACCTCAAATTTAATATTTGGACGAAATTATAACTGCCCATAACAGGATAGTTTTCATATGTTGGTAAAAGAGATTATTAACGAGGAGATGTTGACCCTCGCAGAAGTAAAAGAGATCCTATTAAAGATCAGAGAGATAAGAACAGAACAGGAAATTGAACTGGGATATGAACTCAGAAGGGCTATTAATCATGCTGAGACATTCGGTAAAACCGATAGTAATGCAGCAAATAAATTAGTTGAGGAGTTGCTAAGACTGGAAAAAATGAAGCCAGAGATAGCATTCCGCCTTGCAGATATTATGCCCACTTCCTTTGATGAGATACGTTCTATCTATGCGAAAGAAAGATTTACTCTTTCAGAAGATGAATTGAATAAAATATTAGACGTTGTCTCTGCAGCATATTAAATTTTTC
>JACUTQ010000143.1 GCA_014859725.1 Methanosarcinales archaeon
AGTAGGCTACAAGATACTTTTTTATTGATCTTGCAAGAATAGTGTATATACGAACACTGATTAACACAGATTTTACCTAAAGTCGGTGTCTAAAAAATAACTGGAAAATGGGATAGTGTCATGGAAGCAAGCAGGGAATGATTTGATGGAAGGGAGTTATACTTTTATCACATTGAAGATATATTTCAAATGCTTCTGGCGCTTACCAGCATAACATCCACATGCACAAACCCACATTAGCCTCTTAACTCATCCTGCCCCACAGGAGGTTGATTAAAGGGGGGGCGGGAAAATGGTCCATGGAGATCTAATCAATGAACCGCAAAGGAGGCGAAGAGCGCAAAGACAATGGTGCCTTCAAGCCCGGGGAGGTCCTGGAGTCCAGGATCGAGCTGTGGAACCGCAACACCGGCGAGATCACCTTCCCCAAGACCAAGGGCAAGTACAACCGCTGGACCAGGCGCCACATCCCGGGTGCGCCCAAGACCATGAAGCTGACCGGCAATACCAGCGAGATGCTGCGGCATTATGTGGGGAACAGGAAAAAGGGGCATATTTTCATAAACGGGAGGACCGGGAAGAGGCTGACCCTGCGGCATTTTGAGAAGATGATCGATAAATGGGCCAGGCTGCTGAATATCCAGAGACGTCAGTCCATCAAGCCATCCGGCAGGGAATATCATCTGATCACGTTAATGGGACTGAGGGAGGCAGGAGAGAGGCACCATGATCGACAGTGGCGGTGATCCTGATGTGTTTGCGAAGGCGGCTGGGCACAGCAAGGAGACGAAGGCACGGTATTATAAGAAGATCAGTTACGAGGAGGCGATTGAGTCGTTTGGGAAGCATCATCCGGCTTTTGTGGAGGGGTGGTAGGACATAATCTATAAATTGATTTTTGTATCCTCAATAAATTCTAAATTATTATAACAGTCTTGAAAATATCAGCATGCTAACAAGAATTAATATTATCGAGATATAGATTTTCAGGTGATTTGCTTCCAAGCCTCTAATAGTCTGAGGTCCGATCTGTCCTCCGATGACAACTGATGGCAATACAAAAACAAGTATGTTAACAATCTCAAGTTTATTCTCAATAAGTTCATTTACAAAAAATGGATTCATCCTTGCAACAGCTGCAATAATGTCAACAATAAATATAATGACAACTGTAGAACCGATAACCTGTGATGGATTCTTTATCCTGTAATGGTTCCACATACCCGGCGTTATCAGTTTGCCAAGACCTGTTGCAATCAATCCTTTCATAAATCCAGCTAAGATGCCTAATTCCCAGAAAATTCTCTGGTGTTTAGGCTGTTCTTTTCTGGAAGTAATACTGGTAGTAAGCTGATACGTCCCATAAATGAAAATGAAGGAACCGAATATGAATATAAGGATGTTTTCATTAACATGGGAGGTCAAAAGAGAACCGATGACAGCGGCTGGAATTGTGGGAATTAAATATTGTTTGACCATATACCAATTGACTGTTCCCTGATAGATGTTTCTAATAACACCGCTCCCAAAACCGAAAATCATTGTAATAAGCGCCAGCCAGAAGCTTATTAATGGATCGATCTTGATCAAAAATAGATAAATCGGTATCCAGAAATTTGCACCTGAGATACCAGCTGACATCGACACAATAGAGATAATTATACCAATTGGAAAAAGATACCAGAAGGTCAGATCCATTTTTGCCCCTCATATCTTGCAGGTACAATCATGCTCAATGAACTTTACCCTCTATTCTCCCTTTAATAAGTTTCCCGATCCTCTCAGCCTCAGCCATAACTTCAGGTTCGTCCTTCACAGACCTGAAACCTTTCAGGATCCTGGCAGAACCATGTTGATACGGCTTGTTATCAGGAAGCAGTTCAAGATATCCTTTATAGGCTTCTTCAACTCCAAGGTCTATTCCGCTAAGTTCTTTAGAATATGCATTCCATACTGTAAACGCACAGCTTTCACCTGGCCCGCACACAAAACAGCACGGCGTTCCTTTTGCCGTCATTCCACCGACAATTTCCATGCCGCCTGCACGAAGGGCATTTCCAATCCATTCTCCAACCATTTTTTCAGCAGCAACACCAACAGCTACCGTTGCGGCAAGCTTGCCAGCTGTCTGGAGTTTTACATGTCTCATAGAATATAACCTCTCTATAAACGCTTTTGTAAAAGCGCTCGCTGCACCGTAAAATGTTGATGAGCCTACGATGAGGGCATCAGCTTCCATCACTTTTTTGGAAAGCCATTTAAAATCATCATTGATTATACACTCATTAGTATGGACGCATTTCATGCATGCAATGCATGGACCAACTTTAATATCAGATAGTTTGACAAATTCAGTCTCACCGCCTGATGCTTCAAGTATTGCCTTCACCAATGTATCTGTGTTGCTGTCCTTTGTGGGACTGCCGCTTATTCCAAGTAATTTCATTTTATTCACCTTTTAAATTGTAATTTTAATATCCTGTCTAACTGAGCGGTACGGCAAGGGAATCAAGGAATTTATTGTAACCTGTGAATAGTTCCATGACCCCGAGCATTTCAACAATCTGGCTGTCTGTAAGACCGAAAGATTTTAATTCTTCGGTTTCAGCATCAGTAATCCTGTGTGGGGTGAGTGTGGCTTTCTTTGCATATTCAAGGATTTTTTTATCTCTGGGTGAGATATCTGGATCTTCAAGGTTTTTTGTTAAATCATCTATCCTTTCTTGGCTGAATCCCATCATTGAAAGTGCCATTGAGTGTGATGCTACACAGTAATTACAGCTATATTAGCACCGGACACAACCACTGCAATCTGTTCCTTGAGTTCCCGCGAAAGTTCACCGCCCATCAGCAATACCTTTGTTTTTTCCCAGTTTGTAAGCAGCAATGCCGGAAAGTTAGCATATGTCTTAAAAAGGTTCGGAACCATCCCGAAAGCTGCTTCAATATCTTTATAGACTGCCTTAACTTCGTCATTTGCTTCGTAACTTTCTATAAATTTTATTCTTGTCATGTTACCACCTGAATTATAAAAACGGGCAGGGGTTAGAGCCCCGCTCTTTCGACTATTGTATCAGCAACCTGTTTTGCGCTCTTGAAGGGGAAATCGCCTGTAGTTAGCAGTTTTCCCGCATCGCCTGCTGTCACTTCAAGGTCGCCAGCTTTGCATGTGGTATTTGCCCCGTCCGGGAAAGCGGCAAGAAGTTGTTCCGGCGTATTTATCGGAAACTTTGCGCCTGCAAGACCACCGACAATCTGCGCATGTATCTCATCTCGTACACTCATTTTTATTACTCCATCATTGCTTTAATTTCTTTTGCTGTATTAGAGATAGGGCAACCGCTTCCATGTGATCCACAGTGGAAACAGGCGCTTTTTACAGCATTTAACGACTTTTCAGCTTCTTCTTTAGTTACGGTTTTGTTTGTGTATTTCCATTCCGGCATTTTATTGCACCTCAATTGTAGATTGTTTAGTTATTCATATATACTTAACCGTTATAAAAATGTACAAACTATAGTTTAATATACAAAAATGACCTTTAAGGTTGTAACGCAAACCTTTTTAATCTGAAAAGACAAAACAATTTGTATATGGCAGACAAAAGAACGGACTCTTACAGGGAGATCATCGAAATAAAAGGAATGCTGCAGGAAATCCACAAAGATATTAAACGATTTATGGAAAAATCAGGACAACAGCACGTGGAACACGTCCTTTCAGATTCCCGCAATAATTTTGCCAGCGCGATCATCAGGCATGTACTTGATGATATTGAAGATGGTCTTGAAAGTAATATGGTCAAGAAATGCGAAATGCGCGATACCTGCAAATCAAACTTCACAGGTTTCCTGCAGAATAATGCAAATCTTATTAAACAGGATAAGGTTCCAGAAAATGTCATTATGAAATGTCAACTGGATCTGAATGGTATGAAAAGTAGTGCTCCATCAAAGCAGTGTGAAAAATGTTTTTCACAGGTACAGATGCTATTTGGAAAGCAGGTTGGTTTAATGCGGTCCCTTAACATATATAATTCAAATGAAGAAAAAAAACAGGATATTGCCGGAATTCCAGAAAGTTTGATCCCCGAAGTACTTGAACCTCTCTCCAACAAGCAGCGCCTGCAAATATTAAAAGCAATAGCGATCGAAACAAAAACCTTTTCAGCGCTTTCCGAACTCACTGGACTTCGCGGAGGAAATTTACTTTTCCATTTGCAAAAACTTCTTGACAGCGGAATGATATTGCAGCGCCATGAACGGGGGGATTATATGATTACGGATAAGGGATTCAAGGTCTTACGAAGCATAGGTGATATGTATTCAGTACTGAATACATAAAAAATACCTCATTCTTAGCTTGCTCAAGAATTCTGTGGAAAATTGCCCGCTCCGGGAGATGATCGTGCTTGTCATGAAGGATCTGGTATGGTAGAGCAATCTATAGTGGTGGGGGCATTGGTGAATGGCGAGAACCCGTGATCAAAAATTGGAGCAAAAGGAGTCGGTTCATACTTCGGATTCGTTGATTTCTCAGGTCAATGGATGGGCTATAAAATGGGTCAATTTTAGGTGGGAATTTTCAGGATTTTTGCCCGGTTGATCATACCGGGAGATAACCTGAGTTTTTTACATACGTATTCATGGAAAATATCCCACCCGAAACCATTAGCGTTTTCAAGTATCCAGGTTGCAGACATCATTCTGCATTCGGGTGTCAGCTTAAGTACAACCGCTGGACCAGGCGCCACATCCCGGGTGCGCCCAAGACCATGAAGCTGACCGGCAATACCAGCGAGATGCTGCGGCATTATGTGGGGAACAGGAAAAAGGGGCATATTTTCATAAACGGGAGGACCGGGAAGAGGCTGACCCTGCGGCATTTTGAGAAGATGATCGATAAATGGGCCAGGCTGCTGAATATCCAGAGACGTCAGTCCATCAAGCCATCCGGCAGGGAATATCATCTGATCACGTTAATGGGACTGAGGGAGGCAGGAGAGAGGCACCATGATCTGCAGTGGCGGTGATCCTGATGTGTCTGCGAAGGCTTACATTAAAGCAGGGAGCAGGTGCAGGTTATGAGTGTAGGGGGATGCAGCAGGTAATTGTCGTAATTTATAATGCGGGATTAAAGATCATTCGTTAGTTAGCTATGCCAATATTTACGCTGCAGAAGTTAAAGACTGATTTTCAAAAAGATTTTTAAGGATTTCTTTTCCACAAGGCTGAGGTATTTTTCTACCTTCTTTTAAAGCGATTTCAAGCCATAGTTTCATTGCAATCTTTATTTCTTCGAGAGCTTCTTCTTCATTTTTTCCAAAGGCTGAACATCCGGGAAGTTCTGGAACTAAAGCTATAAATCCTTCGTCTTCTTCACTATAAAAAATCTCTATTGCATATTTATGCATCAATATCATCTTCTTCTATTAGATTGTATTTTTTTTCATTAATTCCTGCATTAGCATAAATCCTATGACTTCCTTTCCCACCTTTGAAAATAAAGCCAAATTCTTCAGCAGTTTTACATAATTTTTCAAATCGAATATTCTTAGGATTCTTTTTTTAATTTTCAAATAATTGATTTTTATCCACTGATAAGGAATTCAACTCTATAATAAAAAAGCTTGTTATTCATATCAACCGCCGCCCATCCACATCCACTTGATTACCCTGATGGAGCAGGGGCACTTTCCCATAATCCATTTATTTTGTTGACAACGATTTTAGGTAAAATCGGCGTTCGTATATACACTATTCTTGCAAGAGCAATAAAAAATATCTTGCAGCCTACTATAAAAGTAGGTTGAGAGGGATAACAAACACTGCGTTTGGGATCACGTTCCCGTTGATTAACCTGTTACCCTCTCATCCTTTTCATACACGAATTAGTACGTTTTGGACATATAAATATGTACCACATATAACAAGCGA
>JACUTQ010000144.1 GCA_014859725.1 Methanosarcinales archaeon
TACTGGATATTTTTGATCGATTTTTTGTGCCCCAAATCTATACTGGTCCCAAGATTTTTCGTCGGTCTTCTTCAGGTTTTGAAGCCAGCATTTCAACAACTTCCATCATCTGGTTGAAACCTTCGGCTTTCTTTTTATGCTCCTGACATGAAGGGCAGCTCTCAAGATGTTCATCTATTGATACCGTATCTTTATCAGCACATGCCTGACACTCTTCTGCTAACTTTTCTAATTCTGCTTTTGTGGTAATTTCTAATCCACTCCTTAAAGAAATATTCTAATTGCTTTGATAAATAGTTTCTTGCTTGTAATGCTTGTAAGAAAAATTCGTTTCTCTTCAACATCCTGAAGGTAATTTCACTATTCAGGACATGCTGCTAAACATGAATTCGTATTTCTGAATTAATGGACAGGATTTAGGATGAACAGGATGAAAATAAGCAATCAATATACTGTAAATCCTGTTAATCTCGTCTGATATTTACCACTCAATGTGGAGATCCAAATATACTTAGGGCTTACTTGAGAATAACCTGTCAAAATCAATTCATTGTCTTCCGCCAGATAAATATGAGAATTCGAATCGCAGATATAATCCCGTAATGGATTCGCTACCCTCTACAAAGAACGCAAAGCACATCCGCAGTGCGGAACACGGATAACACTGATTCAACGGATTTTCACTGATCCGTGCGCACCCGCGTTATCCGTGTTCCATCACATTTGCTTTTCTCAGAAAACCCGGCATCTGGCAAAAAAGTATCTTGGCAGTCCCTTAATTCTTATTTTATTAGTGTATATGTCATATTCCCGCATCCAACCTTTTCGGCATACTTTAAATGAATAATCGGATCGATCTCCCAAATATCAGCAATACTTCTTCCACCCATCTTTTTATTGATCATATCTATAGTGGCAGCATCAATAGCCACCGGATCAGTGGATGCAAATATACCCACATCTTCAGCAAAATGAGGAGAGGAGAAATTGAAACAATCGCATCCCGGTGTAATATCATATACCCAGTTAATGTATCCAATCCTGTCAGGCAGGCATTTGATGGGACCAAGAGCAGCCTCACCTAACCTTTTCTGCATTTCAACACCAACATTTTCCGGTGGAATAATTGCTTCCTGGGGGCAGGAATCGGCACATGCCAGTTCACCGCGACAAAGATTCTTATCCACCCAGGTATGGTTCTCACCGGACCGTAATGCGCCCCAGGCGCATACCTCTATGCAATCGCCGCAGTTAATACATTTCTCTGGATCAATAGTGGGCTGGCCTACAATATGAACCTGGGTCTTGCCTTCCTTATCCAGACAACCCATGCCCAGGTTCTTCACAGCACCACCAAACCCTGAGCCTGGGTGTCCCTTCCCATGGGATAATACTATCATCGAATCTGCTTTTGCAATAGCTGATGCCACGGTGATCTCATCCACGGCTTCACCGCCTATGGATAAGGTAATTGCATCATCTCCAGTCAACCCGTCAGCTACTATGAGCGGGGCATTCATGCTGGCTAAGGTAAAACCGTTCATAGCTGCAGCCCACAGCAGTTCAGCCGCGTTCAGTTTCATCCCTTTATACAAAGTAGTAGTATCTGTGACAAACGGGATGCCTCCTGCTTTTCTCACCATATCCACCACGGTGCGTACCAGTACTGGCCTGATATATGTGGTATTCCCGTATTCGCCTGTATGGATCTTGACAGCCACGATGTCGCCCTTTTGGACTGGCGAGATATGCCGGAATAATTCCATTATTTGCTCAGGTTGGGTGCAGTTAGGACCTACCTCTTCCACTCCTTTGAAAAAAACTTGACTTGGCATGACATCAGTTAATAACGTATTGATAGATGAAAAATATTCTTAACATCATATTTTGTATACAATAGGAAAGATTAATACTAATATTCTTATCTAATTTGTAAGTTTCTTATATACCAGGAAGTGATTAATCCCAAAATGAAAAAAAAGAAGAACCTTGATACTACAACTGGCTGGAAAAACGAGAACTCGAAAGACCTTTATGGGATCGATGACTGGGGGAATGGATATTTCAGCATAAATCGCAAAGGTAACCTGGCTGTTAAACCTGATAAAGGCAAATCCCAAATAGAGATTCTTCAGGTCATAGAATATTTAAAGAAAAACAAGATTAATACCCCTGTACTTCTCCGTTTTCCACAGATACTGGAGAACAGGATATGCGAACTCTACGAATCATTTGATCGGTCAATCAATGAATTTGGCTATCAGGCCACCTATAAAGGTGTATTCCCCTTAAAGGTCAACCAGCGAAAGGATGTGATTGATGAGATTGTACGAGTCGGGAAAAAGTACAACTATGGGTTGGAAGCAGGGAGCAAACCCGAACTGATCGAGAGTTTATTCTTCAAACTTAATCCTGAATCACTGCTGGTCTGCAATGGTTATAAGGACAAACATTATATCAGGACTGCCCTCCAGGCTTCGCTTCTCAAGAATAATATCATACTTGTTATCGACCAGTTGGACGAGATCCACGATATCATCAGGATCTCTAAAAAACTGAATGCTAATCCATGTTTAGGTATCAGGCTAAGGTTATATTCAAAAGGAAGCGGAAAATGGGTGGAATCCGGGGGTGAAGGTTCAAAGTTCGGCCTGACTACAGGCGAATTGCTGACTGCCCTGGATATACTTGCCAAGCATAATATGGTACCCAATCTTAAGATGCTGCATTTCCACATCGGTTCACAGATCACAGAAGTCAGAAGGATCCAAAATGCGGTCAAGGAAGCTTCCAGGATATATGCAAAAGTAAAGAGAATGGTCCCCGCCCTTGAATATTTCAATATCGGAGGGGGACTTGGTGTGGATTATGACGGTAGCAAAACATCTTCTGACGCCAGTGCCAATTATTCCATGCAGGAATATACCAACAACGTGGTTTTCACTTTAAAGGAAATCTGCGATGAAGAAGGTATTGATCACCCTACCATTGTGACCGAAAGCGGGAGAGCAATTGCAGTCTACCATTCAATGCTGATCACCAATCTTGCCTATGAAAAATCCGTTATCTATGACTGGAATGTTGAAGTTAATGAAGATAACCCCAATGTTCTCCTGAAGTTCTATAGCTGTTTTAATGAAATAACAGTAAAGAATTACCGTGAATTATACCACGACAGTCTGGAATATAAAGATGAACTTATCAATATGTTCAATCTTGGCCAGCTGGGTCTGGAAGATAAAGCTAAGGGAGAATCCCTGTTCTACAAGATCTGCCAGAAAATACACAGGTATATTCAGCAGACAGAGGATGAATCAGAAGAGTTTGATAATGTAAGGAAATTGATGTCAAAGAGGTATATTGGAAATTTCTCAATGTTCCAGAGCATGCCTGACTTCTGGGCTATAGACCAGCTATTTCCAATTGTGCCTATCCAGAAATTGAACAAAGAACCTGAGAATTACGGTACCATACTGGATATGACCTGTGATTCGGATGGTGAGATAGATAAATTCGTGGATATTAAGGATGTCAAGGAACTACTTGAACTGCATTCACTTGACAATCAGCCCTATTATGTGGCAGTGCTCCTGCTGGGAGCATACCAGGATGCAATAGGAGATCTGCATAACCTGTTCGGAGCAGTTCACGAGGCCCATGTTGTGATAAAGGATGATGATGAATGGGAGATCAAGAAGATCATCAAGGGTGATACTGTGAATTCTGTACTAACCATGCTTCATTTCAATAAGCGAAGTCTTGTCAATAGTATAGAAACATCGGTCCAAAGATCAGTTGATGATGGAGATATCAGTCACCAGATGGGCAGAAGTATCCTTAACAATATGAAGAAAGAGATCAATGACTATACATATCTAGATTTTTAAAGGTGACCTCAATGGATAAGAAACATTTTACCCGACATCCTACCATTCCTATGGATGTTAAACCCAGGTCTGTTAGCGAAATTACCAAAGCTATGACGTCTACCGGTTTCCAGGGAAGGAAACTGGGTGAGTCTGTTGAGGCCTGGTACCAGATGCTCAATGAAGATGAGATAACTATCATGATGGGGCTGTCAGGTGCCATGGTTCCTGCAGGGATGAGGGGCATTATTACCTATCTTATTAAAAACAGATTGATCGATTGCCTGGTGTCCACGGGTGCCAATATTTTTCATGATATTCATGAGAGCCTGAATAAGAAACACTATATAGGGACGCATCTTGCCGATGATGCTATCCTGTTCAAACATGGGATCGACAGGATACATGATGTGTTCGCTGTGGAAGAAGAGTTCAGGGAAGCAGACCGGCTGATCGGTGATTTTGCTTCAAAGCTTGATAAGAATAAGACGTATTCATCAAGGGAATTCATATCACTGCTGGGTGCCAGGGTTAAAGAACTGGGCGGCAGCAGCGATTCAATTATTGTCAGCGCTTATGAGAATGATGTTCCAATATTCATACCCGCCCTGACTGATTCATCCATCGGCATCGGGCTGGTATATGCCCGGCGTAAGGGGCATCAGGTGATTGTTGACCAGATCAAGGATGCGGACGAGATCACCAGAATGGTTGAGCAGTCTACAAAAACAGGTGTGGTGTATGTTGGTGGGGGCGTGCCCAAGAACTTTATCCAGCAGACCGAGGTGATAGCTTCGCTTATGGGGAATAATGTGGAGGGGCATGACTATGCTATACAATATACTACCGATGCGCCCCACTGGGGAGGGCTTTCAGGATGTACTTTTGATGAGGCTGTTTCATGGGGGAAGGTTTCCAGTGCTGCCAGGAAGGTGCAGGTTTTTGTTGATGCTACGATTGCTCTGCCTATTGTGGTGCATGCAATGGCTGAGAGGATGGAAGGGGTGGAGAGGAAGGGGCGGAGTTTTTATGGGAACATGAAAATGGTTTGAAGCTTTCTTATAAATGAATGCCGTTTTTTTTTGCAGTGAAATATTACAGAATTAGAAAGTGTTCCGATGAGGAGCATACACAGTGGAATAGGTCAGTTGTATGAATAGTGAAATTGCCCACACGATTTTGAAGAAGCCTAATTTTAGTATTCCAGCTCGGTTTCGAACAAATTGAGGATAATGCTGAATAGTGACATAATAAATTATTTAATCAATACCTTAGTTATGCGCTTAAAATGTCGGGAACTTAGGTTTTATAGAATAACATTATTTGATAAAAGTCCATATATCATCACTCAGGTATGCTGGCTGAAATTCCTGCAACCAAGATCATTAATAGATATTTTAGGAAGGCAGTAACCATTTCATAACTCCCTCGATTTTTCCTTGGATGAAAACCATTCCAGTTTAAGAGGGCTTTCATTCGAGTGTACAATTAACATTGTTAGCCATATAAAACTATTTACATTTTTTTGATTATTATATTTTAAAAGTAGTCCGTGATTTATTAGGAGTTAACATCAAAACATTTTAACATGATACTTAAATCTATTTTATATTAGATGGGATATTGATTTGCCCGATGAACCGCACTTGATCCCATCACCACATTATCTTCATTGTACAATTCAGCAGCATTTTTTATATTTACTATTAAAAAGAGGTTACGGGTTCGACATCCAGTTCTGGGTAGATCTGCTGCGGTTTTGGAGGCATGGGGTTATAAACCCAGTTGAGATCGATAATGCCGGATTTGATGCCGATATCGACCATATGTATACGCTTGCAGTAAAGACATCGATGATAAAACCGCTATCCTGAACATTCATAATAAACTGCTGGCCGATGGATTCAGCAAACACCGGGTTAACAAATACCTCTGTGTCTTGCGGTTAATCCCCGAAAGAACAGGAATATCATATCACCAGATGGATGAAAATGATGTATATTCCACAGTCGCCTCCATAAAACACAGCTGGAACCTGAAACATGATGCACAGCGTGATTA
>JACUTQ010000145.1 GCA_014859725.1 Methanosarcinales archaeon
ACGAATTGTTTGAGAATGGATACTGTGCCCGAGTAAAAACTGGTCCCAAAAATTTACGCAAAAGAATTATGGAAGCGGGTGCTATTGCAGCCTACCAACAACAAACTGATTATCCAGTCATTCAAATTCTTTTAAGTGATGATGCTCGTCAGTTCAAACTGATAACTAAATGGCAAGCACTTTGTTGGGTTCATGATGGGAGAAACTACAAGATGTTACACCCTATAGTGCCATTGTACAAAGAAAAACTTGAGAAGTTTTTAGATCGATATTGGAATTATTACGGGAAACTTTTAGAATATAAAAAAAATCCAAGTTCCCAGATGGCTGAAATATTATCAGCAGAATTTGATAGATTATTTTCTACTAAAACGAAATATCGAGCTTTAGATGACCGAATTACAAAAACAAAAGCTAATAAGACACAACTTTTGCTGGTATTAAAATATCCAGAACTGCCTTTACATAATAATGATGCCGAACTAGGAGCAAGGACACAAGTTCGTAAACGGGATGTAAGTTTGCATACCATGACAAAAGATGGCACCAAAGCTAATGATACATTTATGACGATTGTGCAAACGGCAAAGAAATTAGGCGTAAGTTCCTATGAATATATTCATGATAGAGTTAGTAAGAGTTTTTGTATGCCTTCTCTTTCAGATTTAATAAAAGCGAATACAATTGCAAAAATCGATTGTGATGCAGGTTAAATGAGGACAATTATATTAATCTTGGAATTATTACCAATCTACTTGTAGTGTTGCTTTTCGATTTAAATATTGCCAGTTACCCTCTAATTTGAAGTGGATACGTAAAAGGGCTGTTTTGAGTAGATTTCTAGACCAAAATTGTCATGGTACGTTAATCTATAGTTGGAACTCAAGATTTTTTATATTCCATGAATGGAACATTTTCTGCAGGAATATTTCTTGAAAAACGATATTATACTAGATTATTTGATGCAAAAAAGTTGGATTCTTTCTGGAATATAAAGGGCTGACGAAAATCGGTGTTTAAGGAATTAAGATGTTAACTTCGTGTGTTGGAAACTCTCAGAACTTTAAAGTGTTGTGAAAAGCTGTTTTTGGGACGGCCTGTTTGTCATACTTTTTTCAAGACGTGAGGAGATTATCCCCTCATCCATCATGAAATCGTGGATCGTAGTGATATTTTCTTGAATATAATCCATAGTTAAATTCCATGAATTAGCTCATTTCGCCAGAGTTATTTAACATATTTATTGAGAAAGTTGTCCAGTATTTCGTCATTTAATTTTTTAGCTCTGGATTTATTGCTTACTCTCGAGATAACGTCACATTTCTCATCATCCACATTCCATGGTTCAATTTCGACAACATCCCCATTATATATCTTTGATAGACGGCGACGTATTTTTAATCGTCCGGGAACCCTTGCGTTCCTTTTTTTACCATCTGAACATATAACATTCAATCTCTGGCCCCGATAAATAGTTTCAACAACACCGTAAATTTTACTGGTTTTTTTCTTTTTCAACATCAACACTCCACATTCATTCGTTTTTGAAAAATTCCATAAACATGTTATCATACACATCGATTTCAAATTCACTGAACGTTGGTTCTCTTCCCCTTTCCCGTGTAACTTCATCCAGATCGATTTCTACTGAGATAATTTCCTCAGAATTCCCACATTTATGCAATAACTCACCACAGGGTGACACTACCATACTTTTTCCAATAAATTCTTCATTTCCCACTCCACCACATCTATTAACACCCACAATGAACAACTGGTTATCAATTGCTCTTGACACAAGTCTTTTTTCCCATATATAGTCAGCTTCCTCGGGAGTACTGGAAGGGACAAATATAATGGAAGCACCTTTTAATGCAATGATTCTTGTTAATTCAGGAAAAGCAATTTCAAAACATATCAACAAGCCAATAGAAACATCATCAATATCAAAAACAGGAAAAACCTTGCCTTTTTGCACAAAAGATTTTTCCATCGGATGGATGACCACCCTTCTATAAGATCCAATAACCTTACCTTCATGGATCATATATGTTGTATTGTAAAATCTGTTCCTCATCACTCCATGCTTTTCAATTAAAGGCAGAAGCATTGTTTTACCAGTACCTTTCATTTCTTCTACAATGTTTGAAGCTTCACCACTCACTTTATTAAGATATTTTAGTGTTTCAGTACCACTTCTTCCAAGAGCAAAACATTCTGGAAAACATACAATGCCATCCAGGTTCTCAATCAAATGTTTCAGTTTTTCAACATCCAATGGATCATAATTTGTTTGTACTATAGACACTAACATGACAGATTCAAACCTTGTGATATTTCATTCATATAAGCCCACATTTCAGGTGTCCCGTACTCCTCGTCAAGATATCTGTAGATAGAACCTTTGTCTTCTATTTCCACATATTTTACCTTTTTATCTTCAAAATAGTTTTGAGCAACTTCCCGGATCAGATCATGGATCCCGGATCCTGACTGTGCTGAATCTTTATTTCGATAAGCTATATAGGAGGGGATTTGGTGTTTCTCGGCCACCTTTCTATGAACCCATTTTCTCATGGTATCATCTGAACTTTTTATTTTGAGTGTGGGGAACATCCTCATGGCAATTTTCACCACTTCCCTATCCAGATAAGGAACCCTCATTTCAACTGAATGAGCCATAGTCACTTTATCTTCACGCTCAAGCGTGTCATCGTATAAAAGATCAATATCTTCCCATAACTTTTCATGCAAGGTAAGAAAACCATCATTTTCCACAACAGTTCTATACCAGGTATACCCTGCAAAAAGTTCATCGGCTGCCTGCCCGGTGAACATAACCTTTATGCCGTCTTCTGAGGCAGCCTTTGCTGAAAGGTACATAGGAACCGCCACCTTCACCTGCAAAAGACCATTTATCTCAATACATTCAATGATATCTGGCAAGATTGATCCGATCGTTTCCCTGTCAATAATTATAGTTTTATGATCAAACTGTAAATCTTTTGCAACTTTTTGAGCATTTTCTACGTCCTGCGACCCCTTCATTCCGACACAATAGCACGTTAGATCACACCCGAGTTCAGTCAATATTTTTGCAATCAGTACTGAGTCAACTCCACCTGAAAAAATCATGCCCAATTTTGCCTGGGTCAGACCTCTTACTCTTGTGTTTACGGAATTTACCAGGGCATTTTCATATAAATATACAGCATGATTAAAATCATTGATATCTATCTGCGGCCGCTCAACCATCACGCCGGTATGTATTTGTGCACCATTCTCATTTAATTCAAGTATGCGGCCCGGTAATATTCTTTTTGGTGTTCCAAATTCCCAGATTGCTTTTTTTTCAGAAGAAAAATACACAACTTCATCCTTAATAGAATAATAGACCGGTTTGATACCTATCGGATCCCGGGCTATGATGATCTTTTTTCCGTCGGTCACTGCTAATACATACATGCCATTGAGCATTTTAACAGTGGATTGGACTGTTTTGAGCAGATCACCATCATATACCTCCTCTATGAGATGAAGAAGTATCTCACTATCATTGTTTCTATCTTTAATATCATGGTGGCTGCCTAACAGTTCCTGCAATTCATTTTGATTATATATCTCACCGTTATAAACAAGGGATAACGTTCCATCACAGGATGTAAATGGCTGGATAGAATCATCCTTTCCCATAATGCTTAACCGGGAATGACCAATGCAAATATGGGCCCGTTTGTTGTTGGTTAATTGTCCAACACTGTTCTTTTTCAGTATCTCTCCGTCAGCATAGAGTCCACACGCATCCGGACCACGATGTTCCATTCTGGAAAGCATATCAATGACGGTAGATGTTGGTATCTTATTATGGGAAAAATATCCACATATCGAACACATAATTCTTTAAATCTCCAGGCCAATTCGTCACTGTTCCATCTTAAATAATTAATCTGATGAAAATGATGATATAGAGAATAATTTCTGCAGAATCTGAAGATTAACTTGATATGTAAGGATTCGTATGTTCTATATTCAATGATGAGCGAACAAGAACAAAACATAAAAGGGCAGCAAATAGATCAACCCGTATTCATTCTAAGAGAAGGAACCCAGCGTTCCAGTGGTAAAGAAGCCCAAAAAAGCAATATCATGGCAGCAAAAGCAGTGGCTAATGCCGTAAGGACTACACTTGGCCCGAAAGGTATGGATAAGATGCTGGTGAACGCATTTGGGGATGTGACCATTACCAATGATGGAGCCACTATCTTAAAGGAAATGGATATTGAACACCCGGCAGCCAAGATGATCGTTGAGGTTGCCAGAACCCAGGACGATGAAGTGGGTGATGGCACTACCACAGCATCAGTTCTTGCAGGTGAACTGTTAAGTATGGCGGAAGATCTCCTGGAACAGGAAATCCACCCCACGGTAATCGCCAGCGGATATTTGCAGGCAGCTCAAAAAGCAGGAGAAATTCTGAAGAGTATTACAAAATCTGTATCTGAAGAGGACGATGATATTTTAATAAAAATTGCCAATACTGCGATGACCGGGAAAGGCGTTGAGGGTTCCAGTGAACAACTGGCAAAGCTGGCCGTTAAAGCGGTACATGCTGTCACAGAAAAAAAGAATGACACGAAATTCGTGGACATTGATTCTATCAAGATCGAAAAAAAAGTAGGCGGTAGAATAGACGATTCTGAAGTAATCGAGGGCATGGTCATTGACAATAAGCGTATTCATCCTGACATGCTAAAACATGTGAAAGATGCCAGGATAGCCCTGATCAGTGAACCTGTGGAGTATAAGAAGACAGAAGTTGATGCAGAGATCAACATTACTTCTCCTGAGCAGCTCCAGCAGTTCCTGGACCAGGAAGAGACGATGCTTAAAAACGTAACAAACAAGATCATCGATAGCGGTGCAAACGTAGTTTTCTGTCAGAAAGGTATCGATGATATGGCCCAGCATTACCTGGCAAAAGCCGAAGTACTGGCAGTCAGGCGTGTCAAAAAGAGTGATATGGATAAACTGGCTCTTGCCACTGGTGCAAATTTAATAACAAATATTGAGGAGATATCTGATCCTGATCTTGGTGGAGCTGGTCAGGTAGATGAGAAGAAGATCGGTGAAGAGAGCATGCTTTATGTTACTGGCTGTAAGAATCCGAAGGCTGTCAGTATTGTGATCCGGGGAGGAACCCAACATGTTGTGGATAGTGCAGAACATGCTGTAGAAGATGCACTTCATGTAGTTGGTGTTGTCATCGAGGATGAAAAACTTGTGACAGGCGGCGGCAGCCCGGAAGTAGAACTGTCGTTGCGATTGAGAGAATACGCTGCCACATTGAAAGGAAGGCAACAGCTGGCTGTCGATAAATTTGCTGATGCAATGGAAATCATACCCCGCACCCTGGCTGACAATACAGGATTGGATACCCTTGATATCCTGGTACAGCTAAGATCCCGTCATGAGATGGGGAACGTAAATGCGGGTCTTGATGTTATGAACGGAGATATTATCGATATGAAGGAGAAGGGGGTTCTGGATCCTCTCAGGGTCAAAACCCAGGCCATTAACAGTGCTACCGAAGCGGCAATAATGATCCTGCGGATTGATGATATTATTGCATCTGAAGGAGAAAGTGGACCTGATGTGCCTCCGGAAATGATGCAAGGTGGTGGTGGTATACCTCCTGGAGCTATGGGTGGGATGCCGCCGGGAATGCCGCCAGGTTTAATGTAATCCATTTGGAACAGTATCAATTTGGGGCACAAAAAATCAATCAAAAATTTCCAGTAACACTCTGGT
>JACUTQ010000146.1 GCA_014859725.1 Methanosarcinales archaeon
ATAAAACAGGAGGATTTTAGTAGATAGGGGGGTCAATTTTAGATGGGAATTTTCACCCTATGGAAACATCCAGTATCCTTGCAACAAAGATGAGCAAACTTACAATAATGAGAGAAAATGTATTGGTGTCGAAAAAGGCTGTATAATCCATATTTCAGTGAGACTGTCGGATAACCCCTTAAATCCATCCTAAATTCATCCGTTTTTTCATTAATTCCAGGATTTTTCAGAATAAATACGAATTATTCCACCAAAAAATCACCATTTTAAATGCTTCGATATCTATCGATTTACAAGTACAAAATCGCCAGACTGGGCGTTAATTTGCGCTATTAATTGCTGATATTATGTTCAACGAGAATTTTAATGGAAACAATGTATTAATTTAACAGAAGATTGGGACTTTTCCGACAATCTCTCAGTATCTATAATTTAATTCTCAAACAATCCATTAAGATGATCACCCACATCCAGTATAGCCAGGTGTGCCGGTTCTGCCCGTGTTGCATCCAGATGTCTTGTCTCGATATGATACGACGGATCAATCCAGTATTTCTCTATCCAGTCATCGAATTGCTTAAAACTGTACCAGTGGGATTTGTAATTTGAATATGTTCGGATCTTCCCGGATTCGATAACTTTCTGGACAGTGCTGAGATCTCGTACTAAACAATGATTCTCTTTTATAATTTCACCGTGTGAATCGAACACATCCACGGTTAGTGTTGTATCCTTGCTGTGTGCTAATTTATAATCCCGGGCCACCTGCAGATACTTATCGGACGAAAAGGTATCAGGAACCATCCACCTGGGCTGTCCTGATACATCCAATGTGGATTCATACTGACCCAGACCATATGATCCCACATATTCCTGCTGGTAGGCTGAAATGATGGCTATTCCATTTGCTTTTTCCACCGCACGCCGCATGGATTCGAAAATCTTAGCCGCACCTTGTGGTCCCTGCATTACACCTATGGAATTGACCAGACATACGGCGATTGGTAACACATCGTCATTCTCAGGTTTCAGATTAAAAGCGGATCCAAGTTCGAACGAAAACTTAACGGGAGATATCTCCGGGAATCCTGACTCTGATAATTTTCTCTCTGCCAAACTGATCATCTGCTGTGAGAAATCAATCCCCCAGATTTCATTGAGCTTTTTGGTAAGTACAGGATTATAAGCCATTCGATCCTTTTTTTTTTGGTTCCGATATGGGCTGGTGGTTGGCAGTTTGTTCAATGGTATGGTCTTAGCACCAAAAAACTGATGAAGCCGACCCGAACCGCAGCCAATATCCATTAGTTTAATGGGGCGTTGTTGGGATGTTGAAAGATACTTCAGTAGATAATCCAGAAAATCTTCTTCAAATGACTCAAATGCCACAATGTCTGGATGGCCGCCGACGATCTGCTTTTCATACGTCTCAGCGCACATATCCCATGTTTCTTTATCTTCGTGATAAGTTTTAAATAAATCATTCATATATTTTATCCTCCTTTATATAACGCATTTCCAGATGAGTATCAGAAAATCCTCGTTTTTTATAGAAATCGAGTGACGGATTGTGTTTAACCACATGCAGTTTTACATCGCCGTCGCACCGTTCAACAGCCTCCCGGACAAGCCGGGAGCCGATTCCATTGTTTCTGTATTCTTTGTGAACACACACATAGACCAGGACATTTTCAGGAATAAAACCGATCGTCTCATTGCGGATAGCCGCGATCACCCCTACAATGTTTTGATCCGCGGTTGCTATTAATAGGAAGCCTCTGCCTTCGTAGTCTGTTGAAAGTGCAAAATCAAGAGATGAGCGGATAATTTCAACAGGGTCCTCAAAAGGCCGGCAATGTTCCTGCAAAAAATCTATTAGTTCCCATACTGTGATCCAATCAGGTAATTCCTTTTCAGTCTGTATGTGATTGATCTGGATATTCTGTGTTTCTTTGGGTAGTATAACGATATTATTTGAATTATTTTCATCTGAAATGTATTGTCTTGCAATCCCCTGTCCAAACCGTACCATAAGCTCAGCAGATATGGTGCCTGATTTCACTGCCAATTCATTTATATTAATCTCAGATTCAACCTGTCTGCCTACAATCGTCACTCTATCACCGATCTTAACACCAGGAATATTTGTAACATCGATCATCGCATTGTTCATTGAAATTGCCCCGATAAATGGAGCTCTTTGACCCTTTATCAAAACTGAGCTTGAACTGGCAAGCTTGCGGTCCAGACCCCGGGCATATCCTATGGGAATAGTAGCAATAATTAAATCCTGCTCAGTGTTTTCACCTGCACGATACCCGATTTTGCTCCCTTTCGGGACCTCCCTCATCTGAATAACACGGCTGTGCAGGCTCATTGCCGGTATTATAGGGACATCCCTCGTATTATTAGAATACTGCTCAGGTGGCAGGACACCATACAGCAGGATCCCCAGCCGTACACCACTTATTGCGGTCTCAGGATGGGCGAGAAAAGTTGTACTGTTGGGAAAATGGAGGTGTTTTGGAACAACTCCAGTTGATTTGAGTTTTCCATAGAGCGAACATAATTGCTCATAACTTTGTTTTGCACAGGTATTATCCCGGGCCTGTCCATAGAGACCTTCAAATCTCATAAATGGATTCGATGAAATTTTTTCTACTATTTCCATCAGACCGGATGAAGAGATTCCAAGTCTATTGAGACCTATATTGACAGCGACATGAATTTTTACTTTTTTTTCCAGATTTTGAGCTGCCTTTTCCAATGAATCCAGAATAGATGGATGGATGACAGAAACAGATAAATCATGATACACTGCCGTTTCTGCCATCCATTCGGGTATGGGATTCAATAAAAGTATTTCACCTGCAAAACCCTGCTTGCGAAGTTGTATACCTTCATGGGGTGTATCAACTGCAAAATGTTGACATCCAACTCTGGCTAAAGCATTACTGACCTCAATTATACCATGTCCATATGCATCTGTTTTCAAAACAGCATAAAATACGCAATCATCAGGGAGTTTTGATTTTAGATATTGATAATTTGACTCTATTGCATTCAAGTCGATTATCAGTTGGTTACAAGGTTCTTCCCACTCTTTTTTCTTTGATGGAGATATCATGCTAGACAACTTACTGATCAATCTGATCATGCAGATGTGAACCTTTTCAACTTAAGTAATTAATCTGCTGAAAGTGAAGAAGCAGGAAGCAAAATTTTCAGAATCAGAAGAAATCATCAATCATCCGATTGTATCAGACAAGGCTCATGGGTAGCAATACATACGCAAAATGACCCATAGCACTAGCAGATCCCCCAACATTCTTGTATTATACTACTCCCTTTTTCGTATCTTCGACAAATTCATCCCTTTTGGAACCACATTTCTCACAGACCATGGTATATTTACCACTGGGAAGTCTTTTTCGTACCATACTGCGAGTTCCACACTTGGGACAGATCTTCTTTTCATTCATTTTAACTCCTCCTCTCTTTCGATAAAATGCAATAACAAGTTATTGGGGACATCTCTTATTCCCTGGATGGTCTCCTGATTCCAAATCCTGACGGATACGTTGCAGTTCCTCCTTTTCGATATAATCTTTATCTTTAATTATCTTCGCTCCTTGCCAGATAGTATTGTAATAATCCCAGAATAAACGTACAACTTCAGGATGTCTAATAGCTAGATGAAATTCATCTTCTATGGGGAGGTATGGATGACGATAGAATCCAAGGATTACCTCAACAGAATCTATGACCATAAAATTCAATGTTGGTATCATATCCTGGTGAAAAGCATCGTAATATGCAAGATGATAACCCTGGTTCTTGGTCTGTGAAATTTTGGCCTCTGCACGCTCAAGCTGCTCAATCGTAGGGAATGTCATGACTTCCCGGTAACTGATATTATTCTTTGCACATATCATTGGTATAATTTCAAGATATTTGTTATATGCCAGTTCATGATCTGGCGTTTTGTGGGGTGTCTCAGATCCGAATGACAGGTCATCAATTGATCTTTGCGCCTCACCCATTCGTTTGACCACATATTCATAAACTTTCTCCCGGTCATCAAACGTTTTAATCTCAACTCCATCCAAAGATGTTATCGTGCGGCTAACTCCTTCAAGTATATCCCGCTCAATCTTATCGAGCTTATTTCTTCTTTCTAGAATAAGGTATCCAGCAAGTGAGCCGATCACAAGCAATGTAAGTGCAGGTATTCTCTCAGCGAGCCAGGTATTTTCGAGCGCCCCCAGAAAGTGTAATACTGAAATTATTATACTCAAAATAGCGATGAAAGTCATTATGAATTTATCTAATCGTTCCATATTCTCCTCTTAAATTAATCCTTCAGGCATCAAAATTGTGTATATCTATTTGAATTCTGGGTTCAAATACGTTCTCTTTTACATTCGTTCCCTCAGGAGTTGTCAAATCAAGCCAGGTAGATTTACATGAGAGTGAATTGTTACATTATCCCGAATAATGACCCTTGATCCAATGATAGTACCGGTTTCCAGTACACAGTTGCTGCCGATTTTAGTACTATTATCCATGATTGAACCTGAAACGCACGAATTCCTGCCAATCTCCACATCATCGAAGAGAATGCTGGATAATATTCTGGCACCGTCTTCTATCTCACAGTTTTCGCCTATGGATGTATAGGGTCTGATGAGTACCTGATCTCCGATGGTAGTATTTTTTCCAATATTAATAGGACTTACCAGAGCTGAATCTATTCCAATGGATACGCCGTTTTTTATATTGACCGGTCCAACTACATTTGCATCCTTGATGTTGATGTGACCCGTGATTATGGTGCCGGAAAGTTGCTCGAGCTTCCATTTGAAGGCATCCCTGTATGCTGTTTGACTGCCAATATCAGTCCATTGCCCTCTTACCAGATATCCATTCAGTCGATGGCCGCGTTCCATCATCATTGGAAACAGATCTTTTACAAAATCGAAATTTACTCCTTGTGGTATCATCTCAAGTATTTCAGGGTCGCATATATAGATGCCCGTACTGGCCAGATTACTGAAAATCTCACCAGCCCGGGGTTTTTCAAGAAAACGGTGTATCTGGTGAAACATATCCATTTCTGCGATACCATACTCATGGGAGTTCTCAATGGGCAGAAGCACTATAGTGATAAGTGCATCATTTTGTTCATGGGACCGGTACATTTCCCTGAGATTAAGGTCTGTGACATGGTCCCCACCCAGGACTATGAACGGTTCATCACTCAGGAGGGGTTCGGCATTTTTTACACTTCCCGCAGTGCCCAGTTTTGTCTTTTCTTTTACATAGTCTATATGAACACCAAATATGTCGCCTAATGCCTCCTCAATCTCATTTCCTAAATACCCCAACGTAATCACGATCTCACTGAAACCCTCAGATGCCAGATGTTCCACGAGATGCAGGACAGAAGGTTTGTTCAATATCGGAATTGTGGGTTTTGGACGGTCGAATGTTAAGGGACGCAAGCGAGTACCTTCGCCACCGCACATGATACATGCTTTCATAGTCCAATCTTGTTTTATTTATCTTTGATAATTTCAATCAACTGAATATCAAATGTCAAATATCCAGCATCAGCTAATATTATTGTAGGCTTGTAACCCAATGTTGCCCAAA